>DASWBC010000374.1:0-2518 GCA_036390815.1 Gemmatimonadaceae bacterium | reverse complement strand
TCAAGGATTCGGGCGCGGTCGCGATCTTCGTCTCGAACAAGGCACAGGCGGAGAAGATCAGAGAAATCCGGTCGCAGCTCCCCGCTCTCAAGACCGTGGTCGGCTTCGAAGAAATCCCCGCACTCACCAACATGTCGATTGCCGAGCTCGAGAAGCGCGGCGCGCAGGGAGAGACCAGGGAGTCGATCACCACCTACCGCGAAGACGCCCTGACGGTCAAGCCGGATGATCTCGCGACGATCATCTACACCTCCGGCACGACCGGCGAGCCGAAAGGCGTGATGCTGACGCACGACAACATCTTCTCGAACGTCGAGGCATCGCGAAAGGCCATTCCGTTCGACGGTCGTGATACAGGGCTCAGCTTCCTCCCGCTTTCGCACATCTTCGAGCGGATGGCGGGGCATTACCTGATGTTCGCTACCGGGACGTCGATCGCCTACGCCGAATCGATCGACACCGTAGCGGCCAACATGCAGGAGGTCCGGCCGACTCTCGTTCTCTCGGTGCCCCGACTCTACGAGAAGATGTACGCGCGCATTCTGGAGACCGCACTCACCGGCGGATTCCTCAAGAAGAAGATCTTCTTCTGGGCGCGCGACGTCGCGGAGCGCTGGGCCAATGAGAAGCTGGCCGGAAAGGAGCCGGGCGGGCTGTTGGCGCTGCAGTACTCGATCGCGCAGAAACTCGTCTTCTCCAAGCTAAAAGCACGAACAGGTGGACGCCTTCGCTATTTCGTCTCCGGCGGCGCGCCGCTCGCACCGGACATCAACAAGTTCTTCTTCGCCGCTGGATTGGAGATCCTGGAAGGATACTGGCTTACCGAGACATCACCCGTGATCGCGGTCAACACACCGGCCAACTTCCGCATCGGCACCGTCGGGAAGCTGATCGACGGCGCCGAGGTCAAGATTGCCGTCGACGGTGAGATCCTCACCCGCGGACCGAACGTCATGAAGGGCTACTATAACAAGCCCGACGCCACACGCGAAGCAATCGAGCCGGATGGCTGGTTCCACACCGGCGACATCGGTGAGCTGAATGACGGATTCCTTGCCATCACCGACCGCAAGAAAGACCTCATCGTCACAGCCGGCGGCAAGAAGGTCGCGCCCCAGCCGCTCGAGAACAAAGTCAAAACCAACAAATACGTAGCCCAGGCCGTGATGATCGGCGACAAGCGCAAATTCCCCTCGATGCTGATCGTGCCGAACTTCGATCAGCTGGAGAGGTGGGCGGCGAAGCGGAACATCATCTGGACGGACCGCGCGCAGTTGCTGCGAATGCCGACCATCCAGGCGAAGATCGAAAAAGAAGTGAACAGGGAGCTTGAAGGAGCAGCCCACTTCGAGATGCCCAAGAAGATCGGTTTGCTGGAACATGATTTCTCGATCGAGGCTGGCGAGCTGACCCCGACCCAGAAAGTGAGGCGTCGCGCGATCGACAAGCACTACAAGGCGCTCATCGACTCGCTTTACGAAGAGGCCGAGCGAAGCGGATTCACCGACCAGCACGCGATAGCTTGATCACTTCCGGCGCCTTCCGCGCCACCCAATAGTCTTCATCCCGGGCGAGCACCGTGAGCTCGCCCGGGGGCGGAATCGCGGTTGGCCCGACGATCCTCCCCGCCGGCCGGACAGCCTTCACCGCCGACGCGACGATTCCCGCAGGAAACGAAGCGTCGAGCGCGACTCCGAGCACCGAGCCGGGCGCAACGGGAATTTCTGATCCGACCAGCACAAGCCCAACGGTCTCGGACTCCTCAACACCACTTTCCGGATTGAGCGAGAGGACGCGCGCTCCAGTCATCAGACTCAGCTCCTGCGCGGCGCTCGCCCAGCTCCCGCCAAGTACCACCATTGCCCCGGGTTCCGTGACGTCGAGAAATGCGCCGGCCCGCGTGGCGATCTCTTCCCGCTCCAGGGTCGCTGCCCACTGCCCGCTTTTGCGCCGCGGCAAGTCCGCCCCCGCTGTGAAATCCGCTACGCCAGTCGTGATCGGATACTTCGCGGAACAGATCGGGCAGCCGAGGGTGCCGTCGAGCACAAAACGATTGGAGACGCTTTTGAACGACGCAACGAGCCAGGTATCCTCGTGCGCGTTGACGCAGCGCAGCAGATCGATCAGCTCGATGAACACGTTGAGTGTCAGCCGCCCATGTTCATAAGCGCGTCCCGCCGCTAACTATGCGACAGCCGCAGCTCGTCGACATTTACCCGATCCGGCTGAGTGAGCGCGAATATCACGGCGCCTACGACGTCATTCGGGTTGAGCATCGGCCGCTTCGAATGGGGATGCGCAACCGGATCGGTGACCGTGACCGAATTCCAGATCTCGGTGTCCGTGGCCGCGGGCGAAATCAACGTCGTGCGGACGCCAGTCCCGCGCAGCTCGGCCCGCATGACTTCGTGAAGCGCGCGAAGACCGAACTTGGCGGCGGAGTACGCGGCGTTGCCGGTAAAAATGGTTCGATCAGCGATCGATCCGATTGTTACAATGTGCCCCCGATTCCTGACTT
>DASWBC010000373.1:0-9522 GCA_036390815.1 Gemmatimonadaceae bacterium | reverse complement strand
CACCGTCGCAGATCGTGCTCGAGGTACTGCCGGGGAACACGTTCAAGATCAACTCCCAGCCGGTGTCGAAGGAGGAGCTCGGGAAAAAGCTCAAGGAGATCTACGATCCAAGGCCCGACAAGATCATTTTCGTGAAGGGTGATCCGGCCGTGAAGTACTCTGATGTGATCACGGCGATGGATGTGGCGCGGGGTGCCGGCGTCAAGGTAATTGCCGCTACGCCGAAGGATGTGAAATAGTCACGCGTTATCCTTCTTTCGAGCTCGAGCAAAAGCGCAGGAAGGAAAAACAATGGAAAGGGATCATTGCGTCGCTGCTGGTGCACGCACTGATCCTTTTTCTCATCCTCGCGCCAATCGTCGGATCATCTGATTTCACACACGCTCCGACGGTCGGGGGCGGCGGCCCCGGACCGGCAGGTGGAGGAGGCGGGGGAGTCAACGGTCCGGGCTCGCGCGAAGAGCATCTCGAGTTCGTGCGCGTGAGATCGGATCCGACGGTGATGCCGAAGCCGAAGCCGCTCACCGTGCCGCCCGTGAAACCAGCGGAGCCGAGGCCACAGGTGGAGTCTCCGGTGATTCCAACGCCGCCGGTCAGTGTGGTGACGACAACGGCCACAGGTGAGGGGACCGGCGGCAACACGGGAACGACGGGCGCGGGTCCGGGGACGGGTGGCGGCGTGGGATCGGGCGTCGGCACCGGAAAGGGGAGCAGCGTCGGACCCGGCACCGGCGGCGGTCCCGGAAAGGATTATCCGCCGACCCTCAGAGATCTCTTCATCCCGCCGCTTCCAGCGCCGGACAGAATAAAGCCCTACCATCTCATCGCCTGGTTCGACGTCGACGAGAAAGGAAACGCGAGGCTGATCTCGTTCAATCCGTCGAGGGATGGTGGTTACAACCGGCGGCTGGACGAAGTGCTGCGGTCGCTGCGGTTTCGGCCCGGAGTACACGCGGATGGGACGCCGATGAGAGACACCGTCGACGTGCACTTCATTTTCTAAGACTGCGGACTGCGGACTGCGGACTAACGACTGAGGATTCCGAGCCAAGTGCAATTGCGAATCGCAGACTAATTGCGGATTGGGGGACTAACTGCGAACCGCGGACTCACAGCCAGTGGCGCATATACTCCTCACGCCGTAATAAGTCCTCACTCCGTAATTAGTCTCCAGATCCGCAGTTAGTCTGCGGGCCGCAATAGCAGTTGGCCGCAGGCCTCAATCCGCAGGCCCGGCTCGACTAGCAAAAAAGCGCCTCCGACGGTAACTTCTGCGCGCTGTACCACGGGGGAACGCACCGGCGAGCAACCAAGCACTTGAGGGAGAGCGTTGACAAGCACGACACCCACGACCGACACTCCATCGTCGCGCGAGTTCGTCAAGGCGCTGACGCTCACCGACGCGACGATGCTCGTCGCGGGCTCGATGATCGGGTCGGGCATCTTCATCGTCTCCGCCGAGATTTCGCGGACAGTCATTTCGCCCTTCTGGCTGCTCATGGCGTGGGTTGCCTCTGGCGTCGTGACGATCTTAGGCGCGCTCGCGTATGGCGAACTCGCGGCGATGTATCCCAGAGCGGGTGGCCAGTACGTGTTTCTCCGGGAGTCCATGGGTCACCTCATGGGCTTTCTTTATGGCTGGACTCTTTTCGTAGTGATCCAGACCGGCACCATTGCCGCTGTAGCCGTCGCCTTCGGAAAATTCCTCGGCGTGCTCTGGCCGACGATTACGCCAGACCGGTACTCGTGGTTCCCGCAATTGGACTTCACGCTGTCCGGCGCTCCCGTGCAGCTCGGATTGTCGCCGCAGCGGCTGATCGCCGTCATCAGCATATGGATTCTGACCTGGATCAATCTGCGCGGCGTCAAGGAAGCCAAGATCGTCCAGACGACGCTGACCATCGTGAAGACGGGCGCCCTCGCCGCCCTCATCCTTCTCGGACTCACGATCGGCCGTCACCCTGAGGCCATCGCGGCGAACTTCTCGAACGGAAACTTCAATCCGGTTGCGTTCGTCCCGGCGTTCGTGATCGCGTTCGGATCAGCACTGGTAGGTTCCCTGTTCGCGAGTGACGCCTGGAACAACGTGACCTTTGCCGCCGCGGAGGTTCACTCGCCGCAGAGAAATCTCCCGCGCGCGCTCATCTATGGGACGGGACTCGTCTGCCTGCTCTATCTTCTCGCGAACATCTCCTACCTGAACGTGCTTCCAATCCACGGAGTGGCGAACGGCGCTACAGCGATGGAGCGCGGGATTCAGTACGCCACGCAGGACCGGGTGGCAAGCGCCGTCGTCGAAACAATCTTCGGCGCAGTAGGCGCGTCGATCATGGCCGCGGCGATCCTGATCTCGACCTTCGGCTGCAACAACGGACTGATTCTGTCGGGCGCGCGGGTGTACTACGCGATGGCGCGGGACAGATTGTTTTTCGCGAAAGCAGGCACATTGAATCGCCACAATGTCCCCGCGGCGGCATTGATTGCGCAGTCGATCTGGACAAGTCTGCTCTGTCTCAGCGGAACGTACGGACAGCTGCTCAACTACGTCATCTTTGCAGCCTTGATCTTCTACGCGCTGACGACGGTCGGTCTGTTCAGGCTCCGCAAGCTGCGTCCGGACGCCGAACGTCCCTACAGGGTTGTTGCCTACCCTGTCTTGCCCGCTCTGTACGTCATTCTCGCGTCGGCAATCGCTGTGATTCTGCTGATCGCGGACCAGACGCGAACCCAGGCTCTTTTCGGACTCGCGATCGTACTGCTCGGCGTTCCCGTCTATTTCATCTGGCGCAAAGTGGAATCCGCGCCAGCGCGCTGAGCACTAACGCCGGCTCTGCCCGGGCCGGCCGCTATTCACCCTTGGAGAATTCAGAATGAATCGGAAGTTTGCAGGATTTGTCGGTACCCTTGTTCTCGCTATGTCGCTGCTGGCGGTGTTCGCGCCGCGCGTGTTCGCGCAGGGTGTCGGTGAAAATCGCACCGACACCGCGATCGCGGCGTCGGCCACCGGCAGCGCGCAGGCGACTCCGGTGGAACACAAGCCGGGCGGCGAAGCGAACCTCGTAATCCCCGATCTCTCGCAGGTCAGTTTCCTGGGAGGAATCCACGGGCGCTCGCTCCTCATGGGCGGACTGGTCATCTGCGCGCTGGGACTTCTTTTCGGCCTCGTGTTCTACAGCCAACTCAAGCGTATGGCCGTGCACGAATCGATGCGCGAAGTCTCCGAGCTGATCTACGAGACGTGCAAGACGTACCTGATCACGCAGGGCAAGTTCATCCTGATTCTCGAACTTTTCATCGGCTTCGTGATTCTGCTGTACTTCGGATTCCTGCTGAAGTTCGCGCCGATGAAGGTCGCGATCATTCTGCTCTTCAGCCTCGTCGGCATCGCTGGCAGCTACGGTGTGGCGTGGTTCGGCATCAGGATCAACACGTTCGCAAATTCGCGCACGGCCTTCGCGAGTCTTCGCGGCAAGCCGTACCCGTGCTACTCGATACCGCTTAAGGCCGGGATGAGCATCGGCATGCTCCTCATCAGCGTCGAGCTGGTGATCATGCTGTTCATCCTGCTCTTCATCCCAGGCGACTATGCGGGCCCCTGCTTCATCGGCTTCGCGATCGGTGAGTCGCTCGGTGCTGCGGCGCTGCGCATCGCGGGTGGAATCTTTACCAAGATCGCCGACATTGGCGCCGACCTGATGAAGATCGTCTTCAACGTGAAGGAAGACGACCCGCGAAACCCGGGCGTGATCGCGGATTGCACGGGAGACAACGCCGGCGACTCTGTCGGCCCGAGCGCCGACGGATTCGAGACCTACGGTGTTACCGGTGTCGCGCTCATCTCGTTCATCGTCCTCGCCGTGCACGATAAACCGGTGCAGGTGCAGCTGCTGGTGTGGATCTTCGTGATGCGCATCATGATGGTGGTGGCGAGCGGGCTCTCCTACCTGATCAATGAAGCGGTCGCGAGAGCGAGATACGTCACCGCCGACGAAATGAACTACGAGTCGCCGCTGACCTCGCTCGTGTGGCTGACATCGCTGCTTTCCGTTGCCCTCACCTATCTCGTCTCGTACATGCTGCTGCCCGATCTCGGCGATGGCTCCCTGTGGTGGAAGCTCTCGACCGTGATCACCTGCGGCACGCTGGCCGGAGCAATCATTCCTGAGCTCGTGAAGGTGTTCACGTCGGTGGAATCGCGTCACGTCAGGGAGATAGTAACGTCGTCGCGAGAGGGCGGAGCATCGCTCAACATTCTGTCCGGACTGGTGGCCGGCAACTTCAGCGCGTATTGGATCGGCATGGCGATCATGTCGCTGATGGCAATCGGGTTCCTCGTTAGCACCACGGGCTTTGGCACGCTGATGATCGCCCCAGCGGTGTTCGCGTTTGGTCTCGTTGCTTTCGGATTCCTGGGAATGGGCCCGGTCACCATCGCGGTCGATTCGTACGGTCCCGTTACAGACAATGCCCAGTCGATATTCGAGCTATCACAGATCGAGCAGGTTCCTGGCATCAAGCAGCAGCTGAAGACCGAGTATGGAATCGATCCACAGTTCGAGAGGGCGAAAGATCTGCTCGAGGCGAACGACGGAGCGGGCAACACGTTCAAGGCGACGGCCAAGCCGGTTCTCATCGGCACCGCTGTTGTGGGCGCCACGACGATGATCTTCTCGATCATCCTCGGGCTTACGCATGGATTGCAGCCGGAGTTCATCGCCAACCTTTCGATTTTGCACCCGCCGTTCCTGCTCGGCTTGATCGCCGGTGGAGCGATGATCTACTGGTTCACGGGCGCATCGACCCAGGCCGTAACCACCGGTGCCTACAGGGCGGTCGAGTTCATCAAGGCCAACATCAATCTCGCGAGCTCCGCGAAAGCGTCAGTTGCGGACAGCAAGAAGGTCGTCGAGATCTGCACCAAGTACGCGCAACAAGGAATGTTCAACATCTTCCTGACGGTCTTTTTTGCCACTTTGGCGTTCGCGTTCGTCGAGCCGTATTTCTTCATTGGCTATCTGATTTCGATTGCGCTGTTCGGACTCTTTCAGGCGATCTTCATGGCCAACGCCGGCGGCGCCTGGGACAACGCGAAGAAGATCGTGGAAGTCGAGCTGAAGCAGAAAGGCACTCCGCTCCACGCCGCGACGGTGGTTGGGGACACCGTAGGCGATCCGTTCAAGGACACGTCGTCGGTAGCGCTCAACCCGATCATCAAGTTCACGACGCTGTTCGGGCTGCTCGCGGTGGAGCTTGCCGTGTCGCTGACCGCGGACAAGGGCGCGACACTGACGCGGATTCTGGCAGCAGTCTTCTTCCTCATCTCCGTAACGTTCGTGTGGCGGTCGTTCTACGCGATGCGCGTCAAGAGTGGAGAAGCCTGAGTTTTTCGAATGACAAACCTTACCCTGGCGGGCCAGCCGGTCCGCCAGGGTAACCCTTTTCCCCACCTGAAATGATCCGATCACTGTTCGCGCGGAAGCCGATCGAAGCGCTTCTGGCAGAGGGTGAGAATCCAAACGGACTGAGGAGAGTTCTGGGTCCGGGCGATCTGATCATGCTTGCGATCGGAGCCGTGATTGGCGCCGGCATCTTCGGCTCGATCGGCTCGGCGGCAGCGGGGCAGGTCGATGCTGCCGGGAATGTGATCCGCGTGGGAGCTGGTCCGGCTCTCGTTATTTCGTTTCTGCTGCTCGGCGCCTGTTGCGGGCTTGCCGGTCTCTGTTACGCGGAGCTGGCTTCGATGATTCCGCAGGCCGGGAGCGCCTACGCGTACTCGTACGCGACGCTCGGCGAGCTTGTCGCCTGGATCATCGGCTGGGACTTGATCCTGGAGTACGCGGTTGGAAACGTTGCCGTCGCGATCTCATGGGGCGACTACTTCAAGTCGCTCGTCGGCGACTGGGTGTCGATACCGGTGTGGCTGACGACGGGTTACCGAACCGCGCTCCTGAGCTCCAATCCCGAGGTCCACGGCCTGCTGACTACGGCGCCCCACATTGCGGGAATTCCGATTCTCATCAATGTGCCTGCGTTCGCGATCGTCGCCCTGATCACGTGGCTGCTGATGCTCGGCGTGAGGGAGAGCTCACGGGCGAACAACATCATGGTCGCGGTCAAGCTCATAGTGCTCGCGCTTTTCATCATCATGGGATCGCAGCATATCAACACCGCGAACTACCATCCGTTCGCGCCGAATGGCTTCACGGGAATTCATCAGGGCGCGGCCATCGTGTTCTTCGCGTACATCGGCTTCGATGCGATCTCCACTGCCGCCGAGGAGACGAAGAATCCGCAGCGAAATCTTCCAATTGGGATTCTGGGGGGACTCGCGATATGCACGGTGATCTACATCGTCATCGGCTACGTGCTGACGGGCATGGTGCCCTATCAGCAGCTCGGTTCGGCCGCGGATCCACTCGCGTTCGCGCTCAAGGCGACGGGAATGACCAACATTGCCAAGATCGTGGCGCTGGGAGCCGTTTTCTCCATGGCTGCGGTGCTCCTTGTGTTCCAGTACGGACAACCGCGCATTTTCTTCGCGATGGCGCGCGACGGCCTTCTCCCGCACTGGGCCAGCAAGCTACACGGGAAGTACCGGACGCCATACATCACGACGATTATCACCGGGGTCTTCGTGGCGTTCTGGTCCCTCATTGGCGACGCGGGTGAGACGTACGATCTCACGAACATCGGGACGCTGTTCGCGTTCGCGCTCGTGTGCACGGGCGTGATCGTGCTACGCTACACCGATCCCGAGAGGCCGCGTCCGTTCAGGGTGCCGTTCGTCCATTTCGTCGGAATCGTCGGCGCGGGGCTCTGCCTGTTCGTGATGAGAGGATTGCCACACCTGGCGTGGGTGAGATTCGGTTGGTGGCTGGCGATCGGGCTCGTGCTGTACGTGGCGTACGGGTACGGGCATTCGACGCTCAGGCGGAACAGGGGGCCGGTGCCGATCGAGCCGCCGCCGCCGATGACGCGATGACGACGAAAAAGACGTGCAGCTGAACGGGGTGGGAGGCGTCAGTAGGGTAGGTGCCAGGTATCAGTTCACGACGCCCGGACTTTGCCTCGGTGGCGTGAGGGGGACTGAACTCGCATGGCTGTGCCCCGACCGCCCTAATTCCGTCCCGGCGTTGTGAACTAGCAAACTCATAACTCTACTTCTGGCGCCTCCCGCCCGTTCAGTTGTAGTTGCGTAACCAATTTTCCCGAGCGCAAACCAAAGTATGATTTACCGGAATATTCGCCGTATCCCGCTGACAACCTGGATCATCATCTCGATGGTCGTCGGCGTGCTCATCGGCACGTTCGCGCCAGCGTTCGCGGTGAAGCTCAGTCCCATCTCGACCGTGTTCCTGCGGATGATCAAGTCGATCATCGTGCCGCTCATTTTCGGAACGCTGGTCGTTGGAATCGCCGGGCATGGCGACGACATGAAGCGCGTGGGGCGCCTCGCGCTCAAATCGATCATCTACTTCGAGGTAGTCACCACGCTCGCGCTCTTCATCGGGCTGGCCGCCGTGAACCTGGTGCGTCCGGGCGTGGGCGTCACGCTCGCGGCGTCGGCTGAAACCGGCAAGGAGCTCGCTCACAACACGCAGACAGGGGCTGGATTCCTCGAGCATCTCGTCCCCACGAGCTTCTTCGACGCCGCGGCGAAGAACGAGGTTCTGCAGGTGGTTTTCTTCGCGGTGATCTTCGCGGTGGCGTTGTCGAAAGTTCAGGGTCGCTCAAAAGAGATTGTGCTCGCCGGGTGCGAGGGTCTGGCCGACGTCATGTTCAAGTTCACGATGATCGTGATGCGCTTCGCCCCGTTCGGCATCGGCGCCGCGATCGCCGTGACGGTCGGGACGAGCGGGCTCGGCGTCCTCTTCAACCTGGGCAAGCTGATACTCACGCTGTACGGAGCTCTGCTCGTCTTCTTCCTCGTGGTGCTGTTGCCGGTCGCCCTGCTGTTCCGCGTGCCGCTTCGCCGATTCGTTCGGGCGGTGAGGTCGCCGGCGCTGATAGCCTTCTCGACGACATCGTCGGAGGCGGCTCTTCCACTCGCGATGCAGTCGATGGAGGCGATCGGAGTCCCGCGGCGCATAGTGGCGTTCGTGATGCCGACCGGATACTCGTTCAACCTCGACGGATCTACGCTTTATCTCGCCGTGGCGTCGGTTTTCGTGGCACAGGCGGCCGGCGTTCCGATGACGCTGACGACTCAGCTCTTGATGATGTTGACGCTCATGATCACCAGCAAAGGCGTCGCGGCAGTCCCGCGCGCGTCGCTCGTGATTCTTTCCGGAACTCTGGCGACATTCGGGTTGCCACTCGAGGGTGTGGCAATCATTCTGGGGGTCGATGCGCTGATGGATATGGCGCGCACCAGCACGAATCTCGTCGGCAACTGTCTGGCGACAGTCGTGATGGCTAGGTGGGAAGGTGAATTCGCCGAGCCGCAGCCCGAAGTGCTCCTCGCACAGGAAGGACTTCTTCCGATCGAAGCTGTGCCCCCGGCACCGCGGACTTCAGGCGCTGCTCCAACCGCTTCCTGAGCGGCGAGCTGGCCTCCATCAGGCCACCGCTAAACGCCACCGCGACCGCAGCACGCTCGTCGGTAAATAAATGACGCGCCAGGGCGCGGACGTGGAGCACCAGCTCTTCGGCCGCCAGCGCGAGCAGAGCGTTGGCGCGAAGATCACCAGCCGTGGCCGCGCCGAAAACGACCGGGACGAGTGAAGCAAACGTACGGGCATCGGCGGCAGCTGCCCACGGAATGAGATCCTCGACATCCTCGCACTGGGTGGCGGCGAGAATAGGGAAGAGAAGGGCCGTTGGCGGCTCGCGTCCGTCACTCGACGCCGCGACAATGCTCAGCGCGCGCCTTCCGATCCAACCGCCGCTCCCCTCGTCGCCGAACGCAGGGCCCCAACCGCCACAGCGAACGATCTCTCCAGCCGGGCTCCTGCCGTAAGCGATCGAGCCGGTTCCCACGACGAGGAGAATCCCCGGACGGTCGTCGAACGCATCGTACATCGCGATCAGACCGTCGGAATCGATGATGACTTCCTCCGCGAGCTCCTTCGCATCGAGGGCGGAATGCAACGCTCGACGCTCTTCGTCCCGACCGGTCCCAGCGACACCGCAGTAAAGAACGCGGGGGAAGACGGCGCCTGGCTGCGCGATCTCCGCGAGCGCACGGGTCACGAGCTCCGCGATGACGTCGGCCGAGCGCTGAGCCTGTCCGGGCGTGACAGCGGACTTCGGCCCGTCGAGTGTCGCGAGAACCTCGCCCTCCGATGTGCCCACGAGGACGCGGGTCTTCGATCCGCCTCCGTCAACGCCCACCACGATCTCACTCAATTCCAGCGATCTCCATCAGTCGGCGCCGGGTGCGTCAAGGATGAAAGGATCCCGACTCCCATCGTGAACGACGTTCCTATCAGCACGTACCATGGAAAAGCTCCCGAGGTGGGGACATCGAGGATGTGGTGTCGTCGGCGCGCGCCGAGCTGATCGGGCTCTTCGGGCTCCTCG
>DASWBC010000372.1:0-14009 GCA_036390815.1 Gemmatimonadaceae bacterium | reverse complement strand
GCTCACGGACTCGTCCTCGCCTGCCTCGCGGCCGCGAGCGTCATGGCCAAGTACGCGCGTCTCTGGGAAAGATCCATCCGTCATGAGCGCTGAAAGGCCCGCACTAGCTTGAGAATCCTCATCATCGGCAGCAATCACACCTGGCGAATGGAGAAGGGCACCGAGCGCGCTCTGAAGAGGGCCGGCCACAAAACGCTCCTGATCGACGACCGGCGTGCCGCCCGCCTGATCGGGCGCAAGCTCACGCAGAAGTGGGCGTTGTCGAAGGCAAAGCGGTTCAAGGCGGATTTCGTCATTCTCAGCAAGTGCCTGGGTCTCAATCTCGACACCGTGCAGACCATCATCGACGGCAAGCCGAACTCGATGTGGTACCAGGATCCACAGTGGTACAAGAGCACATACCGCCCCGACGTCGCCCACATCGTCGCCGTTGGAAAGATGTCGCAGACTTTTTTCGTTTCCGGATTCGAAGCTCAGTGGAAAGCGCTGGGGCTGCGGGCAAAGTTTCTCCCCGCCGCGGGCGATCGCGATATCCGTCCGGTGCCGCAGAACAAGAAATTCCACTCCGATGTCGCCTTCATCGGCACGGGCTACGATCCGGCGCGCGCGCAGCTCTTGCTCAAGGTCGCAAAAAAGTACGACATCAAAGTATGGGGCAAGGGCTGGGAAGAATGGCGGAAGCAGCTCAACTGGGGCGGGCGACCGGTAGAGGGGAAGGATTTTGCCGCCGTCTGCTCCAGCTCCAACATCTCGCTCGGGATCAATCCGGTTCGCGCGAAGGGTGGAAGCAACTACACGTCGGATCGCACCTGGATGGTGATTCTTGCCGGAGGGTTCTACCTGGGGCATGGAACTCCCGGCCTCACCGAGATGCTGCGCGAGGGAGATCATTGTGCCTGGTACAAGGACACGGATTCCTGCCTCGCCAAGATCGGCTACTACCTCGAGAATTCAGCGGCGCGAGAGCGCATCAGGCGCGAGGGGCAGGTGTTCGTGCGCGAGAATCACACCTTCGACCAGAGAATTCACAACCTGCTTTCCGGCGAAGCCTTCGTGAATCCGCTATCGTAACAGAGTGACGCCGCCGACCGCAGAAAAAAATATCAGTGTCGCAACACCGGCAACCGGGCCAAGGAAACCGGACAGGCCCGTGCGCAAGCCCACGCTTGCGCACCGCGCCGAGTACTACACGATGCGCGCGACGATCAGCGCGCTGCGCGCCCTGAGCTGGGATGCCGCCTGCAGCTTTGGTGAACGCCTCGGCGCGCTCGGCTATCGCCCGCTTGGAATCCGGAAGCACGTCGTCGAGCGGCAGATCGCGGCGGCGTTCCCGGAGCTCGGTCCCGAAGCGGTGGTGAATCTCGCCCGGGAATCATACCGGCACCTCGGTCGCACCTTCATCGAGACGGCGCTCCTCGACAAGCTCGGAAAGGACGGACTGCAGGAGCTGGTGGAGACCGTCGAGGGCTGGGAGGAAGTCGAAGACGTCATGTCGAAGGGGAAGGGCGCCGTCCTGGTCACGGGCCACATCGGCAACTGGGAGCTCGCGGGCGGATATGTAGCCGCGCGCGGAATTCCGCTCGATGCGATCGTGCGCGGGATGGCCAACCCCCTCTTCGACGCCTACATCAACCACACCCGCGAAGAAATCGGGATGACGGTCGTCCACGACTCGGAGGCGGTGAGGCGGACTCCGCGCTCGCTCCGCGCCGGCCGAGCCGTCGCTTTTGTTGCGGACCAGGGTGTGATGGGGCTGGCGTCGACGTTCGTCCCCTTCTTTGGACGTCCCGCCAAAACCCCGCGCGGCGCGGCGGTATTCGCCTTGCGATTCGAGGTGCCGGTGATTTTCGTGGTGGCGCTCCGGAAGCCGAACGGACGCTATCGCATCGTCGTCGAGCGAATCGAGGCCCGGCGCACGGGCGACATGGATCGCGACGTCGATGCGATCGTCACGAATTTCACCGAGCATCTGGAGAAGTGGGTTCGAACCGTGCCCGCGCAGTACTTCTGGCAGCACCGCCGGTGGAGACGACAGCCGCCGGACACGCCGCCCGAGCTGCGAGATCCGTCGGCGTAACCGGACAGGAGGACGATGCTGGATCCGAAGCAGCGGCAGCGATTCCTGGGCGACAGCCGCGCGCGAATTGGAATCGGGATTGTCGTCGTCATGGCTCTTGCCGCCGTGCTGGCGCCGCTGATCGCGCGGCAGAGTCCGATCACCATCGACCTCCTCCACATCCTCGAGCGTCCATCGGGGCACCATTGGCTCGGCACCGACATCCAGGGTCGTGACATCTGGTCGCGCCTCGTCTTTGGGGCGCGCGTCTCGCTGACCGTCGGCCTCATCTCCCAGGGAATCGCGCTCACCCTCGGGGTCACGATGGGCCTGATTGCGGGATTCTATGGAAAATGGGTGGACGAAATCGTGATGCGTCTCGCCGATGTGACGCTCGCGTTTCCGACGCTGCTCCTCCTGATCGCGATGGTCGCGGCCCTTCAGCCGTCGGAGGGAGTCGTATTTGCGACTATTGGAATTGTCGGCTGGGCCGGAATGGCGCGCATCGTTCGCGGCCAGGTTCTCGTGGTGCGGCAGCTCGAGTACATCCAGGCTATCAGGGCGCTCGGCGCCGGCGATCTGCGGATCATGGCGCAGCACGTTTTGCCAAACGTCATCGCACCGGTCGTGATCGCGGCGACACTGGGCGTCGCGGGCGCAATCATGGCGGAAGCCGCGCTCTCGTTTCTCGGACTCGGTGTTCCGCCCCCGGCGCCGAGCTGGGGGTCGATGATTGCAGACGGACGTGATCTGGATCAACTTCGACGCGCTCCGTGGACGTCAGTCTTCCCGGGAATCGCGATCGGCGCCGCGGTGTTGGGATTCAACCTGCTGGGCGACGCGTTGCGTGACGCGCTCGATCCCCGGCAATACTACCGGGCGAAGAAGGAGGGGGAGGCTTGATCATGACGCGCGGGTCGTCGGTGATGCTCGCTCTCGCATCGATCGTGTGCGCCTCTCCCAGGGACGACGCGCCGCCGCAGAAGACCGCCGACGTCTTCGTGAGCGCGGTCGGGCTTGCGACCGAAGAGATCGCGCGCGGTCTCGATAATCCCGTTTATCTAACCGCACCAGCCGGTGACCTGCGTAGCTTTATTGTCGAGCAGCCGGGCCGCATCAGAGTCGTCGAGAACGGAAAGCTGCTGGAAAAGCCGTTCCTCGACATCAGGAGCAAGGTTGGCTACGGCGGAGAGCGCGGACTGCTGAGCGTTGCGTTCCATCCCCAATACCGGTCCAACGGATTCGTGTTCGTCAACTATACGGACAAGCATGGCGACACGCGGATCGAGCGTTACGGGCCGTCGTCAGACAGAAACGTCGCGGACCCCGCATCGGCCAAGCTGATACTCGCGATCGATCAGCCCTACGCAAACCACAACGGCGGACTCAACCTGTTCGGTCCCGACGGAATGCTCTACATCGGAATGGGGGATGGCGGCAGCCAGGGTGATCCCCACGGGAATGGTCAGAATCGCAACGTCCTTCTCGGAAAGCTTCTTCGCATCAACGTCGATCGCGGCGATCCGTACGTCGTGCCCGCCGGAAATCCGTACGCGAAGGGCGGCGGCAGGGGAGAGATCTGGGCGCTTGGACTCCGCAATCCGTGGCGCTTTGCATTCGATCGCGCGGCCGGTCTCCTCTACATTGCCGACGTCGGACAGGACAAATACGAGGAGATAGACGTCTCGCCGATGACGTCAGCAGGAGTCAACTACGGCTGGAATACAATGGACGGACCATCGTGCTTCAGGCTGCCACTGTGCGCGAAGAGCGGTCTCCAGCAACCCGCGTTTACGTACTCACACGATGCGGGCGCGTGCTCGATCATCGGCGGCTTCGTATACCGCGGTCGAAAGATTCCGGAAATTCAGGGCCAGTATTTTTACTCTGATTACTGCAACAGCTGGGTGCGCAGCTACACCTACAGCGCCGATGCCACGAACAAGGCGTGGCATCAATGGCTCGACGGCGGTCTCGGCAAGATTGTTTCCTTTGGAGAAGACGGCCTGGGAGAGTTATATATCTGTAGCTCGAACGGACGGGTTTACAGAATCATAAAGAGCGCAGGTAATCCAACCCGCTCCTAGACCTCGTCGAGTACGGGCACTCACCTCAACACGAGGATGACCATGCTGCTCCTGACTGCTACTTCAGCACCTGTTCAGGCTGCCCCGGCTCAAACCACGGTTGCGGAACCTTCCTTCACCGCCACTTTGATGGCGTCGTTTCGCGATGCGGTCTCGATGATCCTGGGTGCGATTCCGCGCATACTCGGCTTCATCATCATCGTGGCGATCGGCTGGTTCGTGTCATCGGTTCTGGCGCGCGCAGTGACGGGACTGTTGCGGGCGATTCGTTTCGACGAGCTGGCTCAGAAATCGGGACTCGCGGATTTCATGAAGAAGATGGGCACGGGCACCGATTCCGCTGGAGTCGTCGCCGGTCTGGTGAAATGGCTCGTCCGCATCGTCGTTCTACTGGTGGCGTTCGACGTGCTCGGCCTGCCCGCGGTATCGGACGTGATGCGGCAGCTGCTGCTCTGGCTTCCGAATCTCGTGGTCGCGATTTTCGTTCTCTTCATCGGTGGAATCGCGGCGCGCACCCTTGGCAACATCGTGCGCGGGGCGACGGCAGAGGGAGGATTCACCAACCCCGAGACGCTGTCGAACGTTGTACGGACGGCAGTGTGGGCCTTCGCGATCGTCGTGGCGATCAATCAGCTGGGAATCGCGACAAACCTGATCAACACCCTCTTCACCGGCTTCGTCGGAGCGCTGGCGATTGCTCTCGGGCTTTCGTTTGGCCTGGGCGGGCGTGACCTCGCGTCGCGCACGCTGGAGAACTGGTACGACCAGGCGCAGGACGCGAAGCCGAAGAGGAAAGCGCGAACGGACGAGTAAGTACGGAAGAACTGCAACTGAACAAGAGGCCAGCTTGAGTTGACGTCTTGTTCAGTGGCAGTTTAGAAAACTCCCGCCGAGTATCTGTCGAGTATCCTATAGATGTGGGGCGATCGCGGCGGTCGCCTTCTCGGAGGTGATGATCGGGATGACCTCGAATTCGACGAGGTCGCTCCACTTGGCCATCCACTCGTCGAGGTGTATTCGGTCGTCGCAGTCCATCACCTGAAAACACCGCTCGAAGTCAGTCGTCACCCAGCTCGAGAGGTATCGAACACCCTGCGGAGCCATCCGCCCCTTCTCCTTGAACCGGCGATAGACCGGCTTTGCATCTCCGTCGCGGTACGTCTCGATCACCATGAAGAGCATGTGCGCCTCGCTTGAGGGCGGAGCAACGGCGCTAGCGCAGCGCTACCGCTGTAGGATGCTTCGGCTGATATAACCCGACTTTCGCCCCGCTCGGTAGAGCGAGTGTTGTAACGGTTCCCCATCGTGCTTCCTCCACCGGCGCGAACCTCGCCTTCTTCTCCTCGAGAGATCTCATCGTCGACCGCAGATCGTCGCACATGAGGTACAGCGACACGCCGGCTACGCCATCGTCAGTGTTGGGCTCCGCAGGTTCTTCCGAAGGATGCACGGCAATCTCGGCCGGGCGGCAACGCGAAAATCAACCAGCCCCTTCCCGCATCGACAGAGTGGAATTCCAGAACATCGCGCAAGAATTCGCGATCCGCCCCGGGATCCTTGCTGTAAAGAAGGAAATGCGTGCCGTTGATCATTTCCGTACCCGGATCAGTCCGTAATCCCGAGCGCCCTTTCGCAGCAGATGGTATCCCCCGGTCAAAGGCTTCGCTGAAGCCAGATCGGTTTCAAGACTCGCGCGCTGTCCGTTCAAGTATACGCCCCCCTGCTCGACCAATCTCTTCGCCGCGCTTTTCGAGGCAGCGAGCTTCAACGTCACCATCACGTCCAGCAACCCGGGAACTTCGCGCGATGCCGCGAACGGCACTTCCTCGCTCAATGCGCGCAACACGGGCTCCGACAGCGTCGCTGGATTGGCTTTCCCGAACAGCACCCCCGAAACTTCCTCCGCCACTCGCGCGGCTTCGTCGCCGTGGACGCGCGCGGTCACCTCGCCCGCCAGAGCCTGCTGCGCTTCGCGCTTCTCGGGCGCCGTCTCAATCAGCTTGTCGAGCGCCTCGACCTCCTTTCGCGAAAAAAGCGTGAACAGCCTCAGGTATCTACCCGTGTCACGATCGTCCACGTTGATCCAGTACTGGTAGAACTTGTACGGCGACGTCCGCGCGGGATCGAGCCAAACCGCTCCCGCCTCGGTCTTGCCGAATTTTGATCCGCTCGCTGTAGTAACAAGTGGCATGGTAAGCGCGTGCGCGGCTTTCCCCTCGACCCGCCGAATCAGTTCCAGACCGGCAGTGATGTTTCCCCACTGGTCGCTGCCGCCCATCTGCAGCGTCACTCCCTCGCGTCGATTGAGCTCCAGGAAATCGTATGCCTGCAACAGCATGTATGAGAACTCGGTGAACGAGATGCCGCCTTCGATTCGCGACTGAACCGAGTCCTTCGCCAGCATGTAGTTGATGGTGAAGTGCTTACCGACATCGCGCAGGAACTCCACCGCCTTGAGCGGACGAAGCCACGTGGCATTATCGACCATGCGTGCCGCCTTGGCCCCCGTGAAATCGAGGAAGCGCTCGAGCTGCTTCTCGATCGCGCGCGAGTTTGCTTCGATCTCCTCAACTGACGCGAGCGGCCGCTCCGATGTCTTGCCGCTCGGATCGCCGATCATCCCCGTACCGCCACCAACGAGCGCGATGGGCCGGTGCCCCGCGCGCTGCAGATGGGCAAGTCCCATTACCGGCACCAGACTGCCGATATGGAGGCTTGGGGCCGTAGGATCGAACCCCACGTAGCCGCTCACTTCGCCCGTTGCGAGAGCGTCCGCCAAACCGTCCGTGTGTTGGTAGACCATACCGCGCCACGACAGCTCGTCCAGCAGAGAGCCTGTCCCGCCATTAGTAGTGCGTAGCTTCTTCGCTTGCATGCGGAGAAGATAGGGACGCCCGCCCACGGTGTCACCTTCGGTGTATCACAGTTATCTTCTTTACTCCGCATGGCCGCCGACACCAACAACAAACTCCGATTCCATAAGCGGCACCCGACGTTCGTCCGGGTGGTTCTGCTTTCTCTCACTTTCCTCGTCGCGCTCGGCGCCGGGGCGATGTACAGCACGTGGGCCCTCATCTGCCGTGGCAATCAATGCCCGTCGATCGAGAGCCTGGCCGAGTACACGCCGCACCAGACGTCGAAGCTCTACGCGGTCGACGGTCGATTCATAGCCGAGCTTGGTCTCGAGCGCCGCACGCTGGTGAAGATCGACGAAATCCCGAAGATCGTTCAGGATGCGTTCGTCAACACCGAGGACAAGCGCTTCTTCCAGCACGCCGGCATCGATTGGCATCGCGCCGTCGGCGTGGTCCTGAAGTCGCCGTTCCGCGGCTACTCGCAGGGGTTCTCCACTATCACGATGCAGCTCGCGCGCAACGTCTTTCCCGAGAAGATCTCGCGCGAGAAGACCATCATCCGAAAGGTCAAAGAGGCGAAGGTCGCGCGCGAGATCGAAGCGAAGTACGACAAGAAAAAGATCCTCGAGCTCTACCTCAACCAGATCGACCTCGGCCATGGCGCTTACGGCGTCGAGACCGCATCGCAACGGTACTTCGGTAAGTCCGTCCGCGATCTGAACCTCGCTGAAGCCGCGACCCTGGCGGCGCTTCCGAAGGCTCCCGCGCGATACAATCCGGTGCGCTTCCCCGAGAGAGCGATCCAGCGCCGCAATACCGTGATCGAGCTGATGCGCCAGAACGGACGCATCAGCGACGCGGACGCCAGCAGAGCAAAGGCCTACCCACTCCAGCTCGCCAACAAGACAATCTCAGGCGAGACCGCTCCGTATTTCGTTGAATGGGTGCGGCAGCAGCTGGACGCGCAGTTCGGCAAGCAGCTGTACGAGCAGGGACTGAAGGTCTACACGACGCTCGACCTCGACATGCAAGGCTCGGCGGAACGGGCACTCGAGCGGCAGGCGCGCGCGATAGAATCCGGGCGCTTCGGACCGTACCCTCACGAGACGTACGAGCACTACCTCGCTCACCGCGAAGGCGACGAAGGGAGCGGCACGTCGCCGTACCTGCAGAGCGCGTTTCTCGCGCTCGACCCTCGCAATGGCGCGGTGCGCGTAATGATCGGCGGACGCGATTTCGACGATTCCAAGTTCAATCGCTCCGTTCAGGCGCTGCGTCAGCCGGGCTCGACGTTCAAGCCGATCGTGTATTCGGCCGCGATTCAGAACGGCAGGTCGCCGTCGTATCTCGTCAACGACAGCCCGCTCGTGCTCCAGGTGCCCGGCCAGCCCGAGTGGGCACCGCAGAACTACGATCTGAAATTCCTGGGACAGATTCCGCTTCGGCAATCTCTCTACCTCTCCCGCAACGTCTCCACCGTCCGACTCGGCATGGAGCTCGGCGAACAAACCGTTATAAACGAGGCGAGGAATTTTGGCATCACCACTGTGATTCCTCCGTATCCATCGATCCACATCGGCGCGGCCGACGTCTATCCGATCGAGCTGATCTCCGCCTACAGCGCGTTCGCCAACCTCGGCGTCCGCGCGAGCCCGAACGCGATCATAAGGGTCGAGAATCAGAAGGGAGAGATCCTGTGGCAGCCGACGCCGACGCGCACACAGGTGCTGTCTCCCGAGGAAGCGTGGATAATGGTCGACATGATGAAAGACGTGATTCGTCGCGGTAGCGCGGCCGGCGTCTGGGAATCGGGCTTTCACCTTCCCGCCGGAGGAAAGACGGGAACGACGAACGACGGCACCAACGTCTGGTTCGTCGGCTACACCGCCGACCTCATCGCCGGCGTATGGTATGGGCTCGACCGTCCGTCGAAGATCAAAGACAACGCGCAGGGTGGCGTTCTGGCCGCGCCTGCGTGGACCGCGTTCATGACGGAAGTCTATCGCCGCAAGCCATCGCCTCCGGATTGGCCGAAGCCGCTGTCGATCGTAACGCGTGAAGTCGACGTCAGCAGCGGATTGCTGCAGACGCCGTACTGCCCGCGAAATCTGGTCGTGAGCGAGTTCTACATCTCGGGAACGGAACCGACCCGCGACTGCGACAAGCACGGACCGTACGCGAATCCGGGCCTTCCGACGATCGACACTAACCCGGCCCCGCTTGTCCAGCCCGGTGTAGTGAGAACGCCGATCACCGTGACGCCGCCCCCAAGCCAGCCGGGTTACGAGGCGGTGCCATCGAAGCCGCGGGCGCCAACGGTGTTCGACACGACAACGCGTCGCGACACCGCGCGTCGGCCCGCAGCGCGACGGGACACCACTCGCCCGAGAACCGACACGATACCGTCACCGGTTCGCCCCCCGGTCCCGATCCCGCGCTGATGCGCTACCACGCGCGTTGGGTGCTGCCAATCACCCAGCCGCCGATCGAAAACGGAACCGTCGCCGAGAGCGACGGAGTAATCACCTACGTCGGCCCGCGCGCCGGCGCTCCATCGGGTAAGGATCACGATCTAGGCGACGCGATTCTCCTTCCCGGCCTCGTCAACACCCACACCCACCTCGAGCTGACCGTGATGCGCAGCTTTCTCGAGGATTGTCGATTCACGGAGTGGATTGACAAGCTTCGCCAGAGCCGGAATGAGGTTCTCGACGCCGGGATGCTGCTCGATTCCGCGCGATTCGGCATCGTGGAAGGGATCGAGGCCGGAATCACGACTTACGCCGATACGTGTTCCAGCGGCGTGGTGATGCAGGCGATGCGCGAGCTCGGCGTTCGCGGGATCATGTACCAGGAAGTCTTCGGGCCCGACCCTTCGCAAACGGATGTCGCGATGCGCGAGCTCGAGGAGCTTGTCGAGAAACTCCGGCTCGAGCAGACGGAGCTGGTGTCGCTCGGTGTTTCACCACACGCCCCGTACACCGTGTCGGACCCGTTGTACAAGGCGGCGGCGAAATTCGCGAACACGCGCCAGCTTCCCCTCGCCATGCACATCGCCGAGAGCGAGCAGGAGAACGATATCGTGACGAGCGGAACCGGTGACTTCGCCGATCGCTGGCGGCGTCGCGGGATTCCCGTCGGCCGGCGCGCGCGCTCGCCGGTCGCGCTGCTCGAGCAGCACGGCGCGCTGGAGCGCGGGCCACTGCTCATTCATTGCGTGCGGGTTGACGACGCCGATATCGAGATCATGGCAAGACATCGCTGCGCAGTCGCGCATTGTCCCGCATCGAACGCCAAGTTCGGGCACGGCATCGCGCCGCTGCTGCCGATGCTGGCGGCCGGAATCCGCGTTGGCATGGGATCCGATTCGGTGGCAAGCAACAATCGAATGGACATTCTCGACGAAGCGCGTCTCGCCGTGCTCACTCATCGCGCGGCTACCCGCAGGCACGACACGTTCGGTGCGCACCAGGCGCTGGAGCTGGCGACGATTGGCGGCGCCCGCGCCCTGGGAATCGATTCGCGAGTGGGATCCCTCGAAGTTGGCAAGGATGCCGATCTCGCGGCGTTCCGAATCGACATTCCTCGCACGACTCCAGTCGGGGACCCGTACTCCTCCGCGATCTTCGCGCTCCCCGGGCGCTCGGCTGAGCTCGTGACGGTGCGTGGACGCGTGATGGTCGATCAGGGGCGGGCTCTGGCCGCCGACAACTCGCTTGCTGACCGTGTTCGTAAGGCTGGCCATGCCCTCGCGGCGTGGTCGATGAAGGGATGAATTTGAATCGGAGCAAGCGCGGCCCGTAGCGTGCAGCTACCTCCGGTCAGTATCTTGAATCTCCTATCTGAAGGAAGCCCGAATCAATGGCGGCAGTAGATAACCACCACCGTATCTGGCGCGACGGCAAGTTCGTGGATTGGGAAGACGCGACGATCCACGTCATGAGTCACGTAGTGCATTACGGCTCCAGTGTATTCGAGGGCATACGTTGCTACGAGACCCCGAACGGACCCGCAGTCTTCCGACTCGGCTCCCACATGAGGCGGTTCGCGGATTCGTGCAAGATTTACCGCATGCCCCTCAAGTACTCGATCGATGAAATGTCGAGGGCCGCGGTCGAAACAGTCGCCGAGAACGAATTGCCGCACTGTTACCTGCGGCCCGTTGCCATCAGGACGGGCGAGCAGATGGGTGTGCTCCCGCACGACACGCCGCTCGAAGTCTTCATCATTCCGTGGACCTGGGGAACGTACCTGGGCACCGAAGCGCTCAAGAACGGGGCTGACGTGTGTGTATCGAGCTGGAGACGCCCCTCGCCCGACACCTTTCCGATGATGGCGAAGGCGGGCGGGAACTACCTCAACGGCCAGCTGTCCAAGATGCAGGCGCGCGTCGACAACTACGTCGAAGGCATCATGCTCGATTCGTTCGGCCTCGTGTCGGAAGGAAGTGGAGAGAACCTCTTCCTCGTGCGCGATGGCAAGCTGTACACATCCACGATCAGCTCCGGAATTCTGAACGGAATCACCCGCGACTCTGTGATGCGCATAGCGCGCGACATGGACGTCGAAGTCGTCGAAGCATCCATTCCTCGCGAGATGCTTTACATCGCCGACGAGCTCTTCTTCACGGGAACGGCCGCCGAGATAACACCGATCCGGTCCGTGGATCGAATTCAGGTCGGGACCGGGAAGCCCGGTGTTCTCACGCTCCAGATTCAGAAGGAGTACATGGGAATTGCCACCGGGGTTCTGGAAGACCGCTACGGCTGGCTGACGCCGGTTCCCCCGCGCAAAGCCTCGTCCACGAGCGCGCGCGGGAAGGTCTCCCGGGAGAGGGCAGAACTGGTAACGGGCGACACGAGGTAATCGTCGCAATAGGAGGGCACGAGACGCCCGTTTCTCCCCGCCGTTTCCCTCGGAGCAATTGCGGTCAAGGCGTGTCAGACGGGTGGTCGTGGTGTACCAGCAGTATATTTTGGGTGGGTTGCCCAGGAGGAGTGCTTGATCGTTGGTTGTCTGGCACTGAATGCTTCGTTTGAGCCATTGACGATGGTGCCGCTGCGCCGCGCGCTGCGGTTGGTAATCGATGGAAAGGCGGAAATCGTCGAGGCAGATTCTGATCGCGTGGTTCGCTCCGAGCGGCTGACGCTTCCTCGGCCGGCGGTCATTCGACTTATGCGCTTCATCCACGTGCCGCGCCGTTTCCGCCGTCAGGTGACCAACACCTTCCTGTTCGCGCGGGACCGCTACCGCTGCCAGTACTGCGGACGCCTTCAAATCGAGCTCAAACCGCGCGAGTCGCTGACCCGCGACCATCTCATCCCGCTCTCACGCGGAGGCGCGAACGACTGGACCAACGTCGTCACCGCCTGCAGCCCCTGCAACACCAGGAAAGCGAACAACCTGCCGAGCGAGATCGGGATGCATCCGATGCACGCGCCAGTCGAGCCGCACTTCGTGCATTTGAGCTGGGCAGTCCGGCGGCTGACGCCGACCCAGGCGAAGTACATCCGGATCTTCTACGGTGAGGAGACGCTGCATCACCTCGAGGATCTCGAGAACCGGCACCCGAATCACGGGGTGCACCGGGTCGTGTAAGGACGGATTCCATCTGGTCGCTGGCACCTGACAATCGACAACTGAACGTGATCCGAGATCTCAGCAGCGCAGATATCAGATTTGTAGCAACTACGCTGCGACATATCTGGGTGGCGCAATGGCACAGGCGGTCGGTTGTAATCGGATACGCGCGAAATATGGTCAGAGCGCGGTGACTATCGACTGAGATCTATGCCTCTGAGATCTCGGATCCCGTTCAGTTTGCAGTTGTCGTTGTCAGGGGCGGAACGTCCCCGTCCTCGCCTCGTAATGCCTCTTCTCCCCCCCCAGCAACCGCACCACGAGCGTCCGGACCCCGCGGCCAAGCGCTGTCCCCGGATTCTTCTTCCCGCTGACCGCCGGCTTGAGCTCCCCCCGCAGCCACCGCTGCACCTCATCGAGATCGCTCAACGACAGCGTTTCCACGTCCAGCAGCAGGTTGTAGTACCCGCGCTCCCCCTTCTTCGGCAGCGATATCGCCACTTTGTACGGGGACTCTACCGCGCTCTCCGCATCAGTCGTTGCCGGGTACTCGCCCAGCGATTCGGCCTTCTTGTTCACCACCCGCACCACCTGGTACTTCTTGCCGAGCACATCGTACTTGAGAATGACGTCCCACTCGAACGCGGCCTTGAGATCGTCGAACCAGCGGCCCGACGCCCATCGCTCGAGACGATAGTGGAGACGAGCGGGGAATCCGTTCGAGAGCAGATCGCGCATCGACGGATCCGCCAGTAATCCGGCGGATGATACCACCGGTGGCTCGTCCGCCCACGCCGGCTGTGCAGGAAGCACCACCTCCAGACGCACCTTCTGCGCGACCGCTGGAGCGGCGATGGCGAAAACGCCGGCCGCGACGAGCGAGAGCTTCAGCATCGCCCAGGCTCCATCGCGCAGCCAGCCACTGACTCCGGTGTCGGCATCGCTAGAATCGCCGGTGCACCCGCAGAAACACATTCGCCGGCTCATCGGGGTTCGATACCGCCTTCGCGACGTAGATGCCGATGATGCCCAGATCCAGACCAAGTCCTACGTCCGTCCTGAATGTTCCGAATCGCGGAAAGCTGTTGCTCGAGTACACGAGCGTTCCCGATGGCTGGCCCACCAGCCAGCCCCGCCCAGCATCGACGAACGCGACAACGGTTGGCTTCACGGTGAAGCCGATGCCGCGAAGCCGGATCGGCCTCGCGTTCAGAAAATCGAACAGGGACGAATGCAGCTCATTCCGATACTCCAGCTGTGCCAGCGCGACACGCTCGCACTGCGCGGGATTGCCGGGCGGAGGCTGACCTCCGTCGCTGCATTGCGACACGTCGACACTTCCCGGCTCGTACTTCCTGAAATCGAGTCCCGGCACCGTCCCCACCCCGCCGACGGAGAATCGGCGCTCGAGCGGAAGGTCGTCGCCATTCA
>DASWBC010000371.1:0-22002 GCA_036390815.1 Gemmatimonadaceae bacterium | reverse complement strand
TGCACGTTCCACCCCGACACGACGACCTTCGGCCGCGCGCCGCCAAGATCGCGCACGCGGTACGTAGCAGTGACAACCCGCGTTTCTCCCGGCAGGAGAGACAGGTAGTTGTCCTCCCACAGCACCGGCAACGCCTCCTCCCCACCGCGCCCGGTCACCTGCAGTCGCATGAAGAACGCGACGGACCGGCCAGGATTTTTCAACGTCACGCGTGCCTTTCCCGCGCCGCCGCTGCTGCTGAAGCTCGCCGTCGCCTTCACTGTCGCTGCCGGCAGCCCCCTGAGCGCCGTGAAATCCGCGTAGCTCTTTACGGGCGTCACGTACCATGTGGACGAATCGGCCAACACGTCGGGATGCGTGGACAGCCAGTAGAAGTTGGTGCTGACGGGACGCCCGTCAGCGCCTGTCAATCGCAGGTCGACGAAATACGCCGCACCGCCCGACATTCCCGTCGGCTCCGGGAGGACAAAGACGCGCGTGCTGCTGTCAGGCGCGAGATCGAACACGGTGTCACGCGCGAATTTCTCCGAGCCGTCGAGTCCCAGGATTCGCGCCCGCAGGCGCATGCCGCGCAGCGGCGCGCGAGTCTTATCGCTGTTCACGACTGCCACCGATCGGTCGTCATACGAGAACATCACATGCACGGGCTCGTTGGCCTTCTTGGCGCCGAAGTAACCGCCCGCCGGACGCAGATACCAGTCGAACAGATGCCAGTAGATCGAGGGCCATGCGTTGTTGAACATCCACTGGATCACGCCCGTGGAGACGTACTCGTTGCGGCGATACGCCTCGAACATCGCCCGCTCGCCCTCGTAGGTCATGAGCTGAGACGTGAAGGCATAGTCCTCGACACTCTTGGGTGCGCCGAAGCGCGTGGCCAGCGCGGTATTGAAAGCATCGAGCAGGTGCGCGAACTGGCCACCCGCGGCGTGATATAGCCAGACGCTGTCGGTCGGCCACTTGATGTCGCTCGCGGGAATCATACGGCGCATGCTCTCGATCGGCGGTACGGCGGCGCCGGGGCTTGTCTCCGTGTTGTATGCCCACGCCCCGCCGTGGGTGCTGTCCTGCAGCCAGTACGATGGTGGCACCCAATCGTACGGCCCCGTCATCTTCACCCCGCTGGCTCCGGAGAACTCTGCTGGTTTGGCGCTGGCCGAGGAGATCGTCGGGTTGGGCCACGCCTCCTGCTTCTCTATCTCCAGATAGGTTTGCTCGACGTTCGCTGGCGGGGGACCGTCGCTTCCGTTCAACCAGACGAAGACGCTTGGGTGGCCACGTAGCCGGCGGATCTGATCGCGCAACGACGAGGCCGCCACTGCGTACTGCTCCTGTCCCCATTTGGCCCATTGCTCCCACGAGCTGCAGCACACCCATCCGGTCATCACGAGCAATCCGAGGCTGTCGGTCTGCTGGAAGAAGCGGTCGTTCTCGTAGTTGCCTTCCAGTCGAAGGGTGTTGAGATGCATGTCGAGCGCGTAGCGGAGCTGCGCGTCCTGTCGCTCCGGCTGCGGGCGGAAGAACATGTCGGGCGCCCACCCGCCACCACGGATCAAGATTCGGCGGCCGTTCACGCGGAAGAGTCGCCCACCCTTCGGCGTCGTTTCCGACGTGATCTCGCGGATGCCGAAGGGCAAACGTTGGCTGTCAGACAGGCGAGAGCCGACCACGAACTCGAGGGTCAGATTGTACAGCTCGGGCTTGACGCTCCCCAGCTCCACCGGCCACCACAACCGCGGGTTCGTGAAGCGAAGCTGCGGAAAACTGTCGGGCGTGAAGCGCACGAGCGCGCTGTCATGGGCCGCGAGCGTGACGGGTCGGCTGAAGGCTATGCGTCCGATCGAGCCGCGCAGCGTCCCGGTGACCGGGTGCGAGGCCAGATTCCTGAGCGCGGTCACGACGCTCAGATCCGCGCTCCGCAGTGTGGCCGTGTCGACGCGACTCACGACCTCCGGATAACGGACCACCACATCGCCACTGGCGCTGAGGTACGCGGGCTGCCACAGTCCCATGTCCTTGTCCGGCGGCGACGGACTCCAGTCGACCCAGGTGGTTTGGAGGTCCGGCGGCGTCGGCGCAAAAACCTCCACGGCGATCACGTTGGAGCCCGCCGACTTCACTGCGTCCGTGACGTCCAGTTCGTAGCGTCGGTAGGTGCCCGCCACCGCGCTCGAGTCCGCGAGGCGGCGGCCGTTGAGCCAGATATTAGCGCGGTAGTTGATGCCGTCGAAGTGCAGCGTGAGGCGCCTGCCGCGCATAGCCGCGGGCACGCTGAAGCTCGTGCGGTACCACCAGGCCACGGCGAACGGACTCTCCGGTGTCATAGGGTCGTGCCCGAAGTTCACACCGATCGGGTACGTCATCCCCGGGAGCGAGCGGAGATTCATTCCGAAAAACGGGTCGGAGTAGACACCGTCGTCTACAAGTGTGCCCACCACCGTCGACGGCACCGTCGCCCGATACCAGCCCGCCGGACGATACGCGCTCGTCGAAATGGTCGCTCCATCGGTGCCTGCTTTTGCCGACGACTGAATGAGCCAGCCATTGTGCAGCGTCAGCTGCCCTTGCGCCGCGGCCGAGCCGGCGACTGCGAGAAAAAGAGATAGAGCACTCCGCGAGATCCATTTCACGAGTCGCCTCCGCGATACCGCATCGTCAACGTTTTGGTGCGAGACATTCCTGCCTACCGGCCGGCGTTTGACTTCGCGCCCATTTTGTTCTCGAAAAACACGAGCGGGTTTTTCCCGGCTTGCAACGTGTCTCCGGTAAACCTCCGCTGAAGCCTGACGACGTTCCCAATGTCCATGGCGCCAATCACGACATCCGGCCATCCGTCTTTGTTCAGATCACCCATCGCCATCAGGTTCCACTGATTGGTGGAGGCGATCGTAAATGCATACGGTCGAAATTTGTATTGACCGATGTTCTCAAGAAACACGATGCCCCGCTCGGGGTGTCTTTCAAAATCGGCGAAATTGCCGGTCGCGAGAATATCGAGATCGCCGTCCCTGTCAAAATCAGCAACCACTGCCCGGGCTGCGCCGTACATCGGAAAAAAGTAGCGTTCGTGGAAATTGTTCTTCCCATCATTTTCCAGGATCCTGATCCCGTGGTAGGGCTTGAGAACACGGGAATAGTCAAAATTGTCGCCGTTCACGTACAGAATATCCAGCTTTCCGTCACCGTTGAAATCGTGCATGGAGAAGTACATCGACCCGTATACTGGCGGAAAGCGCGCCAGGATGCGCTGCCGTCCGGAAAAATTCCCCTTCCCGTCATTTTCGAACAACACGATACGCTCATCGCCCTGAGCGAACAGAGCCACGATATCCGGAGATCCATCCCCGGTCATGTCGCGTATCTCGAAATGGATCGCGCCGGGGCTGGGATCCAGCACCTGCCGCCGATACCGCGAGCCATCGTATTTATAGAGAGCGAGCCGCCCACGGTTGTTGCCGAACTCGCAGATCAGAAATTCGTTCACGCCGTCCTTGTGGAAGTCGAACTGCCGGACGAATACCGGCCTGAACAGCGAGTCGATCACGACTCTTGGGGATCGAAGTGAATCAGCACCGGCAAACTCGTATTTCACGAGCGTGCCTTTGGGCTGGTCATTTGGGTCGAGGATCCCGGATTCCAGCACCAGGACACTATCTCCGTCGACTATCAGGTCTGTCGGAGGGCTGCCCAATGTGAGCGATGACATCAGACGGCGATTCCAGTCAAAGATCCGAAGCCTGTTGCTTCCGGCCTCGCCGACGAATAGTCGTTGATGGACCGAGTCGATCTTCAGTAGTGTTATGATCGCGCTGCTTTGCATCCGCGGAATGAACGAACCGGTCTTGAAGAAATCCGGATCAACCGTGACTGGTGCCGGCAAGGACTGGGGCGGCAACGTGTCGGGGGCAAGCTCGCGATAATACGCGACGATCTTCTCCCAGTCTTTGTCTGAAATTGCGTTGGGGAGGACTACCATCAGCGGATTCCTGGACATTGCCTCGAACAGTGACTTTCCGCGAACACCCACTCGCGGCGCCATCTGCGGTAAGACGCCCGTTAGCCAGGTTTTCTTGTCCAACAGCGCCGGTTCGGGAAACACGTGGCAGGCGGTACAGTAGGTACGGGCTAGCTTCTCGCCTTCGGACTTGCGCGGTCCATTGCAACTTGCCAGAGAAATCCCAGCGAGAGCCAGAACACCTGTGAGAGAACGGGCCATGCGGTGGCGGGTGTCCGGAATCACGCCGCGGACGCGGTCTCCTCGAGCGCAAACGGCCAACGTTTTGTGTTCCACGACCAGAGCAGGAAGGCGAGACATCCCAGGGCCAGCACGCCCACGCCGAACACGATCACCAGGAGCTGCGTGGTGGCGAAGACGAATATCCACCCCAGCACCGCCACCAGCGCCGGCACCGGATAGAGCCACATGCGGTAGGGGCGGGGCATGTCCGGCGACCGCCGGCGGAGCAGTATCAAACCGAAAGCCTGTCCCATGAACTGCACGAGAATACGAGTAACGATCAGCGCGTCGATGACGGTGCCCAGCGAGAAAAAGCCCGCGATGATCGAGATCGTCCCCAGCACCAGGAGCGAGACGTAAGGAAAGTCCTTCGTCGGGTGAAGTCGGCCGAACACGCGGAAGAAGTAGCCGCTCTCCGCCGCGGCAAATGGGATGCGCGAGTAGCCCAGCAGCAACGCGAACACCGACCCGAATGCGGTCCAGAGCACGAGCAGCGTGAAGATGGTCGCCACGGCCGTGCCGTAGATCTTCTGCATGAAGATCGAGACAATGAAGTTCGACTCCGGATGCGCGTCGGCGGGGACGAACTCACGCCACGGCACCACGCCGATGAGCGAAAGATTGATGCCGAGGTAGATGACGGCCACGGCCGCGGTGCTGATCAGGATCGACCGCGGGATGACACGCCCGGGGTCGCGCACCTCGTCGCCGATGTAGCAGACGTCGTAGTAGCCGAGGTAGTCGTAGATCCCGATGCGCGAGGCCGCGCCCAGGCCGAGGAAGAAGCCCAACGAGAAGTTGAACGCGCCCGGCGGAAAGTCGAAGGCGATGTGCGGATCGAAGTGACCGATGCCCGTGACGATCACCGCGAGCACCGTGACCAGCGTGCCGACCCAGAGCGAGATCGTGATTTTGACGATGGACTGGATGCGTCGATAGAGCAGCGCGATGTTGACCAGCCCCACGACCGAGACAAGCGCGATCACCCCAGGGCGCGTCAGGCCCGTCCAGATGAAGCTGGCATATTGGGCGAAGCCGATGTATCCCGATGCGATTTCCAGCGGCCCACTGAGCACGAACTGCCAGACGAACAGGAACGCCATCAGCCGCCCGAACCGCTCACGCCCGAACGCCTCGCGCAGGTAGTGGAACGATCCGCCCGATCCCGGCATCGCCGCGCCAAGCTCGCTCCACACCATTCCGTCGCAGATCACGATGACGAGCGCGACGATCCATCCCAGCATCGCCTGCGGACCACCCAGCGCCGTCATGAGCAGCGGGATCGTGATGAACGGCCCCACACCGATCATGTTGGTCATGTTCAGCGCCGTCGCTGGCAGGAGGCTGAAGCGGCGGACGAGGTGGGGGTTCTCGGGCGGAGTCGTAGTGTTGCCCGGTGGAGTGGTGGGCGCGCTCATGTCGCGATCTGTCGAATCAGTCTGTAGAGTCGCATGCCGTCGGCTAAGAAGACAACGGCATATGCGCCTCCAGCAAAGTGCTTGTCAACTGTGCGGACGTGCGTCAGGCCCCACGGCGCGCACGCACATGCGATCTACATCGTCGATCATGCCGGCGTTGGTGGCGCGACGAACCGCCTCGAGCGGCGCTCATACGAATGCGCCAACGCCAGTAACCGCGCATCACTTCCGGGAAGTCCGACGAAAGAAATATTGCCCGCCGGCATGCCGTCGGACCCCACGCCTGTCGGCACGGAAACTTCCGGCAGCCCGAGCCAGTTTCCATAGCCGAGCGTGGTGCGGATGTCCGGCCATGGGTCGACGGCGCGAGGGGCGGGGAAGGGCATTGTCGGGTAGATCATCGCATCCAGGCGCTGCGCGCGAAACGTGTACGCGAGGCGCGCGGTCACCGCCGCACGCGAGCGCGCGAACGATACACTGGCCGGATCGCTCTCGTATGGCTGCGTGATGAGCGTCGACATTTTCTCCCACTCCTTCGGGAGGACGTCGTAGAACGCCTGGAACGCGGCGAGGCCGCGCTCGACATCTTTACGAACATCATCACCGGCGTGCGTGCCGAAGTATCTGAAGAGCGCGTTCGCCGTTGCCGCCGGCGAATTGTGATTGATTGCGACGTCGCCCCGCGCCTTCGCGGCCTCGGCGAAGAGATCCCGCACGTTGGCGCGCGTGACCGTCGGGGCACTCGGCTCTACGATTGCTCCCGCGGACATCAGGTCTGCAACCGCGCGATCGAACACCGAGAGTGATTCGGCGGTCATCTGTGCGCGCGGTACGTGCGCTTCGACGAGACCGAGGCGGGCGTTGCCGAGAGCGTCGTCACGGAGGTGGGTAAGTGCGCCTCGCCTCCTCGGCGTGACGAGCGCCAGGCCGTCCGACGAATCGGGTCCGGCAATCGCATCGAGTAGCAGTGCCGCATCGGCTACGTGCCGCGCGAGCGGACCGTGCGTGTCGAGATAAGGCCAGGTCGGAATCACTCCTGTGCGGGGCACGAGTCCGAAGGTCGGTTTCATCCCCACCACGCCGCAGAACTGCGCCGGTATGCGGTTGGAGCCCCCATCGTCGGTGCCCACTGCAGCAAACGCGATTCCGCATGCGACCGACACCGCGGAACCGGCGCTCGAGCCCCCCGGTGTCTTCACGCCTGTGGGGTCGTACGGATTGCGCACTTGGCCGGTGAGGGAGCTGGTGCCGTTGCCGTGATACGCAAAGTCATCGGCGGCGGTCTTGCCGAGCACGATCGCGCCCGCCGCGCGCATGCGCGCGACTTCGAGCGCATCGTGGCGAACGGCCTCGGGAAAAAGTCGCGCCCACTCGGCGCTGGATGCGGTGGTCGGAAGTCCGTTCATGTCGTAGATCGCCTTCGCGAACACGGGAACCCCGTCGAGCGGTCCACGGAGCCTGCCCCGCCGTGCCCGCGCATCGGAGTCCCGGGCATCGTCCATCGCTGTCCCGGACAACATGTCGATCGCGTGCAGCGTTCCATTCCACGCGTTGCACCGGCCGAGCGCTTCCTTCGTTACCTGAACGGCACTCCAATCACGACGGGCGCGTCCGGCTTGATACTCGATGATCGTGCCGGCGAGAGGATCCGCGAGGCGCTCCGGCCATCGAATGAACGGAATGGCGAACAGCGCGCTCAATTCACGGAGAGCTTCGCGTCGAGTAAGGGGCATGATTGACCTGCGAATGGTTTAGCGCGGCAAGCCGGTCATCTCCGCGCTGCTGGCGCGCTCTTCGATCCTTCGATGGCGTATCCCTTCCACAGCCATTCCAGCGCCTCCGGAAGGGTTTGCTGCTTCACATTACGATCGACATGCCCGGCGTTGCGGGCAAACACAAACTGGTAATGGTATCCCTTGGCGCGGAGAACTTTCGCCATGTGCTGGCTGGCAACGACCCAGTCGTGCATATCGTCGCGCATCACATTCGGATTCAGGAAATCTCTGTCTCCGACTTCCAGCCACACCCGAATCGGCTTGACCGGACTATTCGGGATGAGGCGTTCGTGAAGTTCCCACGCGCCGTGCGGAGTTTCGGCGCTGTGCGGCCATTGCTGGTTGATCGCGGTGATCGAATATGCCAGCACCCGGTGATAAAGCTCAGGGTGATACCACGCCATGATGAATGCCGCCGAGCCGCCGGAGCTTCCGCCCATCGTCGCTCGGCCTTCAGGGTCCCTGGTCAGTTTCACGTTGAATTGCCGTTCGACCAACGGCAACACCTCTGTTTCGACGAATTCCGCATAGCGTCCCGACATTGTGTCGTATTCCAGGCCTCGCTCGCTCCCTTGTGCATCCCCGCCGCCGTTGCCGATCGAGATTGCAATCATCGCTGGCACCCGCTTCTCGGCGATGAGATTGTCCAGCGCCGTGAACAATGATTGATCCGGTCCATCTGCCCCGACGATGAATGGCGCTATCGTACCGGGGACGTACTGTGCCGGCACATAGACGGCGACGGCGCGCGTGTAAGGAGCCGGATGGCTGGTCGATACTAGCAACGTGGCGGGGTCGGTTGGACTGACGGTGCCGAATGTCCCGGAATCACGGGCGATACCCGGAAAGATCCTGCTGTCCACCGAGCTCATCGTGAAAGTGTGAACCGCTCCTCGCGGCACGCCTTCATGGACGACCATTTCAAGCGCTGGCGTGTGGGTCGGCCCGATGATGAAATTTCCGTCAGCGTCGAGCGGCGGAATGCTGCCGTCCGGCAGCTCCTTCGCGGTGACGAATCCCGGAATGTTTGGATCGCGGGTCGGAGGCGTCGGACGAATTGTGGAAACCATCGCCTGCGGAGCTCTCTCGGGCACTTGCGCCTTCATTGGATTCACGGTCGCCAACAGGCACACCAACAGACCGACGCGCAATATCGGCGACGAATTCATTTCTCGCCTTTCAATTGATTCACCACACTTTCGAGAGCGTCAATTCTTTTCTTGAATGAGACATTGATAGCGAGCGAACACAGAAGACCTATTCCTGTAGCGGCGATGAAGACGGCGTGGTGATTGATGTAGTAGCTGATCGGATGGGACGCACTCCAAAGTCCCCAACTCAGACTGGAAGACGTAGTCAGAATTCCAATAACCGCGAGCAGGGAAAAAAAGAATTCTGCTTTTGGTGGTTCCATGGTAGTCTCCGGTTGGTTCCACTCCGCGCGGCGCTTCAGATCTGCGAGTAGGCAGTTGGTTGAAGGATGATGTCCGAGATCGCCGAGACGTTGTCGCGATACTGCGGATCAGCAGAGAGGGTCTTCCACTCGGGGTCCTGGCCGAACCTGCCCCACGCCGCGTCGCGTGCCGCCATGTCGGAGAAGGTGAGCATGTAGGTGAGGCTGGGCATCTTCGCACCGATGAGTGTCTCACCGAAAAAGACGGGCGTGAGGCCAGCCCTGCGGAAGATCGGCACCTCGCCGGCGTTGAACATCTTGAGTTTATTGAGCGCCGCGCGATCACTGTGGCTCTCATATGTCCGGAGCTCGGCGATGCGAGGGGTCGCCGTACCCGCTGCCACTGAGGGTTCGAGTGTCGGCATCGCGTCGAAGGTGCGCAACAGCGTGCTCTCGACGCGCACGAAGGCCGGGTCCGACATCGGCGCGTCGAGAATCGCGGCGCCGGCGCGGGCGTATACCGCGTCGGTGGCGAGGCGATCGCGCAGCGACACCACGCTATCAAGTGTCTGATGCGCAAGGACGAGGAGCAGTGACGGCTCGTTCTCGCCGTACACGACCGTGAACGCCCCGACTCGGCCAACTCCCGCTCGATTCATCGCGGGGATTGCTGCGTCGCCGACGAAGGCGCTGAACGCGCGCTGCTTCGTTCCGGGCAGCAAATGGTAGCGCCGCAGCTCGATGTACTGGCGAGGCGCGGATTGGCCGATTGAGCTGAAATGTGGCAGTGGCGACACGGCCACAACGGCGGAAGCCGCGAGGAATTCACGTCGGTCCACGAGTGTCTCGTCGAAGATCGTCATGAGCGGGAGGCGGCTCTTGCGGCCGCCTCCCGCCCGCGGTCAGGCGTGACTCGAGACTATAGGGCAGATGAGCAAGTTGCCCGTGTCGACTTCGTATACGTTGGAACCCCCACTGTTGATCGGCAGGAATACGTTCCCTGCCGTCTCGGCTGCGTCGAGGTCGGCCGCGCTCGTGATCGGTCTGAAAGTTGGCGATGCCACGTAGGCTGGGTTATAAACGAGGACGATGATCTTCCATGGCGCCTTGAATTCGCCCGCCGTGCCGTTCTTCCCCATCCCCGGCGCGCCGGTGATCACATGGTCGTGATAGACGAACGGTGCCGGCAGTCCCGGATGGAAGCAGGGGTTGCATTGCGGCTGGTACCCGGATGGCAGCGTAATCGGCCCTGATCCCGGTGCCGGAAGCGTCGCTTGTGGATACGTGACCAGATAGAGCTCCTCCGCATGCGCATACGCGTTGGGCATCGTCGCCCGAGCATTCACAATAAGGTGTGGCCCGATCATGTAGACTGTCGTGCCGTTCGCATACGTGGGATCTATTTCCGGTTTGCCGATACCCACAGCGGCGGCCGCACTCCCTGGCAACGCCAGCCTAGCATCCTGCTGTTTCGGCTGGACTGGAGTCGAGCCCTCACATCCGACGACCGACACGACGACGAATACAACAACGGCTCTGCCGAGCACTCGCATTGATCCGCCCTTGAAGAGAGGATAGAGGAAGACGGTGGTACTGACGCTTGCCGGTGTGCGCCCGGATCGCGCAAATATGCTAGGCCCTATTGATGGAATGTCAAGGCGACTGGAGACCGGCCTTCTGCTTTGCGAGCTCCTTCCGGAACGCCTCTTCCCTGTCTGTTATGTACCTCTTGTAGCCCGTCGGATCGATGAAAGCAGTCACAGTCCCTTCTTTCAGTCGCGCATATTTCGTCTGCAGATCGAAGTAGTCACCGTGCGCGCCCAGAAAAATGTCGACCGGCAGGGCTTTGAGCACTCGGAAAGTGCGCTCATAGTCGGACGCGATCTCCGGATATGACTCGTTTCCAACGAGTTTGTAGCCCTCATTTACGTTGGGGCTGCCGATGATCACGACGTCATAGGTTTTTCCAGCATCCGCCACCTTCATTGTCCACGTCGTGCATCCTTTCGTATGTCCGGGCGTCAGATGCGCGAGCAGAGATAGAACGCACCGCGTTCGGTAAGGTAGTAAGGAGCCCGCTGATCGATCGATTGCCCAGACTCGTTACGCGACGAATTCGCCGAGATCTCGGACTAACGCGTGGGCGCCAGGAAAGCCAAGCTGAGTGCATCGGCCATGACGTGAGCAACGATCACCGGCCATAGCCTGCCTGTTCGGACGAAATACCAGGTAAAAACCAAAGCGATCGGCAGAATGCTCATGAAAGCCAGTGATCCCTGATACGCGTGTACCGCGACGCGCAGGGCGATACTTCCTGCAACAGCGATGTTAAGGCCGTAGCGAGCTCCGATGGCCGGGATAGCGTAGCCAAGCCACAAGAACTCCTCGAAGACGGGATTGATGATCGCAGTGATTGTCACGGCAAGCGGAGAGACTGTTCCCGTGATTCGAGGGCTGAGAACTACCGCCGCCGACCCTTGTGAAGCGAAGTAAACGGTCAGGAATACAAGGTAGACCGCGAGGTTTGCCGCGAGGAATACGCCAAAGCCACGGAGCAGATCAAAGGATGTCGGTGATTCAGCGATGGCTCCTGGACGCCAGCCTTGCTTCCTCAAGTAAGGCACCATGGCGAGCGTAATTACTAATTCCACGCCGATCGTCGCAGCCAGGCGAGCATCGCTGATGCGGACGATGCCTCCAGTGCGCACCAGCCAGGTGAGCGAAACAGCGAGAAAAAGCGCGGTGGGAATTCCCAGGACGATCGCCATTTCGCGCAGCGTCGGGCGCCGACTGAGGGCAGCGGTGAGAAGAGGGGCAGGCGAGGTGATTCTGAAGGTGCCTGTCATCTGCAACTTTCGTTAGACGCGGGGCGCATCAGCCGGCGGTCGAGCGAGGGCCGCCTTCGCAAGAGGTATCGCCGCCATAAGAATTGCCAAGACAAAGCCGATCATACCGAGGAAAAGCAAACCAGTAGCTACGGATTCCGCGGTCGATCCGTTCTGAACATGTTGCTCGATCTCCGCCCCGAGCCAAGCCGCCGCGGCACACACAATCGCAACGGTCGAGGAGAAACCGGCCGCGCGGAGGTGATCGCCCCTCGTCCACGACCCATTGGGGCCGGTAGGATGGACTCCAAGGGGTCGTACCACAGTTGCGGCGGCCGACCGTGTCATATTGCCGACCTTCAAAGATGAATGGTTACCGTTGGGCGTCCTCGGCTGCACCGGGTGCGGCCGCGCTGCCCGCGAGGAGTCCGCCGTCGAGCACCATCTCGACGCCGGTCGTATAGGCCGACTCGTCGGACGCGAGATAGACAACAGCGAACGCGACCTCCGCCGGAGTGCCGAAGCGCCGCAACGGCGTGTCACGAACGAACGCCGCTTCGCGTTCTGCGCGCCCCGGCCCGTCACCGAGCAGGGGCTCCCACATCGGCGTGAGGATCGCGGCCGGATGCACCGAGTTGCATCTGATCACGAGCCCCTGCTGCGCGCAGTATAGCGCGACGGACTTGGTGTGATTACGCACCGCGGCCTTGCTCGCCGCGTACGCCGCGGCTCCCGGGATGCCGACGAGCCCCGAGCGTGATGAGATATTCACAATGCTGCCACTGCCGGTCCGTCGCATGGCGCGGATCGCGTACTGGCAGCCGAGAAACACGCCCTCGAGGTTGGTCGCGAGCACGGCGCGCCATGCTTCGAGCGTGGCGTGCTCTGGGTCGTGGGGCACCGGGCCGTCCTCGAAGCCCGTGATGCCCGCGTTGTTGACCACCACATCCAGCCGGCCGAACGCCTCGAGCGCTGCAGCGGTGACGTTTTTCCAATCGTCCTCACGCCGCACATCGAGCCGGTGGTAATGTGCGGTCGGCCCCAAATCAGCCGCGAGCTCGGTACCCTCAGCGTCCCGGATATCGGTTACAAGGACTGTCGCGCCCTCTGCAACGAATGCGCGGGCGATGGCCGCACCAATACCCCGGGCCGCGCCTGTCACGAGTGTGACCTTGCCCCTCAGTCGTTCCATGCGATATGGGCGATGATTTGTTGCCTAGGATCGCTCGGCCAACGCGCTCTCCAATGCGTTCCACGCGAGCAGCGCGCACTTCACCCGCGCGGGAAATCTCGACACACCCGAGAGCGCGCGAAGCGGGCCGAGCCGTGGATCCTCCGCGACCGAGGCGTTGCCCAGCATCAGCTCGCGAAATTGCTTCCTGATCGCGTCGATCTCCTCCGTGCTCTTTCCCTTCACGAGCTGGGTCATCATCGACGCCGAGGCCTGGGAGATCGAACAGCCGCGTCCCGAGAACCTGAGATCGCACACGCAGTCGCCGTCGAACGCCACCTGAAGGCCGATCTCGTCGCCGCAGAGTGGATTTTTCATTTCCACACTGGCGTCCGCTTTCTCGAGCGTCCCCTTGTTCCGCGGTCTCCGGTAATGATCGAGAATCATCTCCTGGTACAGCGCGCCAATCTCGGCCGCGCTTCTAGTGTGAGGCATGTCGCCCCCCGGTCCGGAGAAGTGGGCTAGACCGGTGCATATCCGAAGATCTCCCTCGCTTTCAGGATCCCGGCGACAAGCGCTTCTATATCGCTCTCGTCGTTGTACACGTAGAACGACGCCCGCGCGGTTGCAGGCACGTCGAGCCTGCGCATCAAAGGCTGTGCGCAGTGATGTCCGGCGCGAATGCAAACTCCCTCGCCGTCGAGAATCGTCGCGAGGTCGTGCGGATGCACATCGCCGAGCGTGAAGCTCAGCACGCCGCTTCGCTCGCTGGCGGGAGGTCCGTAGATGCGGAGACCCTCGATCGCGGCGAGCCGCTTCTGCGCGTCCGACATCAGCGTCCGCTCGTGAGCGCGCACCCGGTCCATGCCGATGCCGTCGAGATACTCGACCGCCGCGGCGAGCCCGACAGCGTTGGCGGCATTGGGAGTTCCCGCCTCGAACTTGTGCGGCAACAGGTTCCAGGTGGTGCGATCGTCGTGCACGAACTCGATCATGTCGCCACCCGTCTGGTAGGGAGGCATCTCTTCCAGCATCTCGCGCTTCCCGATCAATCCACCGATTCCCATCGGCCCCAGCATCTTGTGCCCGCTGAAGGCGTAGAAATCAACGCCCAGCGAATCGAACGAGACGGGAAAATGCGGAGCGCTCTGCGCGCCGTCACAGACGAGGATCGCATCGGTCTTCTCACGCACCAATCGCCCGATCTCCGCGATCGGATTGATGGTTCCAAGTGCATTTGACACATGACTAAACGCCACGATTTTCGTGCGCTTGTTCAGCAGGCCGCTCAGGAAATCGAGATCGATCTTTCCGTCGGGAGTGAGCTCGCAGATTCTGAACTTCGCGCCCCTTCTCATTGCGAGCACCTGCCACGGGACGAAGTTCGCGTGATGATCCATGGCCGTGACCACGATCTCATCGCCGCTCGAGACGTTGGCCATTCCCCACGAGCTCGCGACGAGGTTCAATCCTTCCGTCGTGCCACGCGTGAAGATGAGGCAATCGGAATCTGCGACGCCCAGAAATTGTGCAATCCGGACGCGCGACTGGTGATAGACCTCGGTCGCCCGCACCGACAGCGCGTACGCTCCGCGATGCGGATTCGCGTTCGCCGTCTCGTAGAAATCGCGCAACGCATCGAGAACGATCTTCGGTTTCTGCGATGTCGCCGCCGAGTCGAGGTAGTGGAGACCCGGGTTATTGACGAGAAGAGGGAAATCGTCGCGAACCTTCAAATCCACGGGAAACTCTGAATCGGGACGAAGCCTCATGGGACGCGCACCGTCGATGCCTCGTACTTTCCGTCGATCCGTTCGCAGCGTGGCCCAACGAGGATCGTATCTCCCTCGAGCCGCACCTGAAAGACCGGCAGCGGAGCCGTGGCCGGGACCTGCTTCACTTCGCCCGACCTGCAATCGTATCGCGCGCCGTGCCACGCGCACTGGAGCGTCCCATCCTCGAGCAGATCGCCCAACGACATCGAAAAGTGCTGGTGGGTGCAGATATCGCTCAGAGCTGAGATCTCGCCCCTGTGCCTGACGAGGCAAACCGCATCACCACTTGGGCGCACGCGTTGCAGAATCATCCCCTCGGTCAGCTCGGTCACGGAAGCGACCGGCTCGAACTCGGGGCCTCCGGCCGGCGAATTGAAAACCGGTCTCGATGCACCGGTCATTTGATGCCTGTCCCCACGGTCATGCGGGTCCTCTAACGTATGATTTCAGGCGGGCTGTGCCCATTTTCCGGCGGCGTAAGTGCTGACCAGGCAACGGGATAGAAAGGTCGTTGTTTGCTTGACTATCCCGACAGAATTGCTTTAGATTGAATCTACGCCGGGAAGTATAGAAACGCCAAGGAGTTGGAATGAGCTCGGGAATTGAGGCGCTGGTCAATCGCGAATACGCGTACGGGTTCGTCACGGATGTCGAGACGGACACCGTCCCGGCTGGCCTCAATGAGGGCATCATCCGCACGATTTCGGCGAAAAAGAACGAACCCGAGTTCATGCTGGAGTGGCGCCTCAAGGCATACCGCCGCTGGCTCACCATGAAGGAACCGCACTGGGGCAACGTGCGGTACCCCGCCATCGATTACAACTCGCTGGTCTACTACTCGGCCCCGAAGAGCGTCAAGCCGCTCCAGAGCCTCGACGAAGTCGACCCCGAGCTCCTCCGCACGTACGAGAAACTGGGAATCTCGCTGAATGAGCAGAAGATGCTCGCCGGCGTGGCGGTCGACGCGATTTTCGACAGCGTCTCCGTCGGCACGACGATGCGCACCGAGCTCTCCAAGCACGGAATCATCTTCTGCTCCTTCGGCGAGGCGGTTCAAAACCATCCGGAGCTCGTCGAGAAATATCTCGGGACCGTCGTCCCTCACAGCGACAACTTCTTCGCGGCGCTGAACGCCGCCGTCTTCAGCGACGGATCGTTCGCCTACGTGCCCAAGGGCGTGAAGTGCCCGATGGAGCTCTCGACCTACTTCCGGATCAACAGCAAGAACACCGGCCAGTTCGAGCGCACGCTGATCATCGCCGACGAAGGCGCGTCGGTCAGCTACCTCGAGGGATGCACGGCCCCCAAGCGCGACGAGAACCAGCTGCATGCCGCGGTCGTCGAGCTGATCGCGCTCGACAATGCGACGGTGAAGTACTCGACGGTGCAGAACTGGTACGCCGGCGATGCGCAGGGAAAGGGCGGCATCTACAACTTCGTCACCAAGCGCGGCAAGTGTGCGGGCGTCAATTCCAAGATCTCGTGGACGCAGGTTGAGACCGGCTCCGCCATCACCTGGAAATACCCGAGTGTAATCCTCCAGGGAGACAACTCAGTCGGAGAGTTTTACTCGGTGGCCGTCGTCAACAGAAAGCAGCAGGCGGACACCGGCACCAAGATGATCCACATCGGCAAGAACACGAAGTCGACGATTGTTTCGAAAGGGATCTCGGCCGGCGAAGGCAACAACAGCTATCGCGGGCTCGTTCGCGTCCTCCCCAAGGCGGAAAACGCGCGCAACTACACGCAGTGCGATTCGATGCTCATCGGGAACAAATGCGGCGCGCACACCTTCCCGTACATCGAAGTGCAGAACAACACCGCCACGCTCGAACACGAGGCCTCGACGTCGAAGATCGGCGAGGACCAGATCTTCTACTGCAAGCAGCGGGGCGTAAGCGCAGAGCACGCGGTGTCGATGATCGTGAGCGGCTTCTGCAGGGAAGTGTTCAAGGAGCTGCCGATGGAGTTCGCGGTAGAAGCGCAACAGCTCCTCGGCATCACGCTGGAAGGCAGCGTCGGTTGAGAATCAGGCGCTCCAGCTGACTAGCCATGGCACTACGGAATCCCGTCGACAGAATCCGCGCCGGCTGGGCCTGGCTCCGCTCGGGTCCCAGGACACCGGGATATCCGTTCACGGCAAACTGGACGCTCTTCAGTCAGGCAGTGTACGCTATACAAACAACATTCAATCACTGGTTTCGTGCTCGAAATAAATGATCTCCACGCCGGCATAGGCGATCGGGAAATACTTCGTGGAATTACTCTCAGGGTGAATGCTGGAGAGATCCACGCCGTCATGGGGCCGAACGGCTCGGGCAAATCGACGCTCGCGCAGGTGCTGGCGGGGAATCCCTCCTACGAAGTCACCCGGGGAACTGTCAGCTACAACGGGCAGAATCTTCTCGAGATGGATCCCGAAGTCAGGGCGCAGAATGGGATTTTCCTCGCGTTTCAGTACCCGGTGGAAATCCCTGGCGTCTCGAACGCCTACTTTCTGCGCTCTGCCTACAACGAGATCCGCAAGGCGAATGGCCAGGAAGAAGTCGATCCGCTCGAGTTCCTCGACCTGGTAGAGGAGAAGCTCAAGCTCGTCGACATGGACGAGTCGATGCTCTCCCGCTCGGTGAATCAGGGATTCTCGGGCGGCGAAAAAAAGCGCAACGAGATTTTCCAGATGGCGGTGCTGTCGCCGCGGCTCGCGATTCTGGACGAGACGGACTCTGGGCTCGACATCGACGCGCTGCGCATCGTCGCCGAGGGCGTCAACAAGCTCCGCTCTCCGGAGAATGCGACGATCGTCGTGACCCACTATCAGCGTTTGCTGAACTACATCGTCCCGGATTACGTGCACGTGCTCGCCAACGGGCGGATCGTCAAATCCGGCGGGAAGGAGCTGGCGCTCGAGCTAGAGGAGAAGGGATACGACTGGCTGCAGGGGGCGGGGGCGGGTGCGGATGCGGGAGCAGTTGCTTGAGCGAGGTCGCGACGAAGAAAAGCGCTCGTGAAAATTCCGCAGTCGCAGCAGATGGCGCCGCGGGAAAAGGCGGGGCGAGCTCCGTGACCACCCGTGCGCCCAACTCGATCGAGGTGTATCGGGAGGATTTCGAGCGCATGACGGCCGGTCCGGATTGGCTCCAGGCTCTGCGCAAACAGGGAATGACGCGATTCCAAACGCTCGGATTTCCCACGACGAAGAACGAAGACTGGCACTTCACGAGCGTCGCGCCGATCGCGGAGCGCACCTTCCGCCTGGCGCCAGTCGGAGTTGGCGGCGTCAAGCGAGCTGATCTTGCGCGCTTCGATTTCGGAGAGAACGGCTGGCACACCGTGGTTCTCGTGAATGGCGCGTTCTCGGAGGATCTTTCGTCCAACCCCGCGCTCGGCAACGGCGTCCGGGTGAGCAGTCTCGCCCGCGCGATCAAATCCGGGACGGCGAGCATTGAGCGCCACCTCGGCAAGATCGCGGCGTTCGAGCAGCACACGTTCACCGCGCTTAACACGGCGTTCATCAACGACGGTGCGTACATCGAGCTCGCCGCGGACACAGTCGTCGAGCAGCCGATCCATCTCGTGTTCATCTCGGAGGGAGAGGGCGTCTCGCATCCGCGGAATCTCATCGTCACGGGGCGTCATTCACGCGCGACCGTGATCGAGAGCTACGTCTCGCTGCGGGACAGCGGCTACTTCACCAACGCCGTGACCGAAATCTCACTGGGCGAAGGCGCACACCTCGATCATTACAAGCTCCAGCGCGAGAGCGAGAAAGCATTCCACGTCGGCACGGTTCAGATTCGAGAGGCGCGCGACAGCCAGCTTCATTCTTTCTCGCTGGCGGTCGGTGGCTCGCTGGCCCGGACGAACATCTACACGTCGCTCGACGGAGATGCAGCGACGTGCACGCTCAACGGGCTATATCTCACCGACGGGACACAGCACGTCGACAACCAGACCAGCATCGAGCACATCGCTCCCAACTGCCCGAGCCACGAGCTGTACAAGGGAGTGCTCGACGGCCGCTCGCACGGTGTGTTCAACGGCAAGGTCTATGTTCACCCGGAGGCGCAGAAGACCGACGGCAAGCAGAGCAATAACAATCTTCTGCTCTCACCCACCGCGCGTGTCGATACCAAGCCGCAGCTGGAAATCTTCGCCGACGACGTAAAATGCACCCACGGCGCGACGGTGGGGCGACTGGACGACCTGGCAATGTTCTATCTCAACAGCCGCGGAATCGGGCCGGAGACGGCGCGGATGCTTCTCACCTACGCGTTCGCGGCGGATGTCCTCGAGACTATCGAGCTTGAGCCGCTCAAGATGCAGCTCGAAAAAATGGTTCTCGCCCGGTTCGCGGACAGCGTCTAAACTGCGACTAACAACGACACTGCTACCCGCCGCCAGCGATTCGCCGATCGCCACTTGCTGACTACCGAGGGACGGATCATGGTAGCGTAGCGGGGTTTGCCCCGAACTGGACTCGAACCGTCCCTCGGCTTTCGCGCGCAGCGAAAGGCGACCCGCGGGTAGCGGGTAGCAGCGTAGTTATAAGTTGTGTGATTGCCGCTGAACCGAGCGGAAACTACCGGCCGAGCAGGTAGAGGATCACAATAATGACAGCAATCGCGCCGATGATGACGTTCGTCGGCACTCTGCGCGGCGAATCGGGATCGAGATCGCCTGCCAGGATCGGGTGCTTGATGGTGTTGCGGCGGGTGTTGATGTCCTTCTCGCGCTTGCTCGCTCCGGCCGGCTCGATGACCGCGACGCCCAGGGGGAGCCGCTTCGTCGTAAAAGTCAGAATCGCCGATCCCACTTCGACCTTGTCGCCTTCGGCCAAGGAGCGGGGCTCGGCCAGCGTCAGTCCGTTTACGGTCGTGGGATTAACGCCACACGGATGCAGAACGAACTTGCCATCTTCCGAGCGCAGCTCGGCGTGATTGCGCGAAACTGCTGGCTCGCGAATGAGAATATGGCTCGCGGCGTCGCGCCCGATCGTCAGGAGTGAATTCCTGACGGGATAAGCGCGGCGCTCGAATTCGTATATCAAGTGGGCGCTGTCATCGCCCGGAGCTTGCAGAGCCATAAAAGCCATTCGTTCTCCGTGTAATTACAGGACGAACGAGCCTTTGATGAGGCTACATAAAAGCCCGGCCAAAAGGCCGAGTTTGGGCGGGGGCTCGTAGGCGGGGCCCGGAGCGCGTATTATACCGCCAATCCACATTTAACTCCCCGGAGGGGGCATGGCGACAAAACTCGAGAAAACCCTGAAGCGCGAGATCACGATCGACGGAAAGGCCTACATGGTGGCGATCTCACCCGAGGGAGTTAAAGTCACGCAGAAGGGCTTCCGGAGAGGTCCGGAAATGACATGGCGCGCCATCATCAGCGGCGAAGCCGACTTGAGCCAGCAGCTCAAATCATCGGTGGGTGGTGCCGGGGGCGGCTCGGAGGAGTAAAGCGTCAGGGGTTGGGGCTGCCCTGTGGGTTCATGTTCATCGGGAGATTCGGATTGCTCTGTACATCCGAAAGATGTTCCTGGATGATCACCCACTGGCCTCCCCGTTTCTGAAAGACCGCCGTCCACGCCCCGCCAATGACGTGGTTCATCCCCGTCGGTGTCAGGTGGGGAACCCTATATGTGCTCGTCATGACCGCTGCATCGGGGGCGAGCACATCCACGTTCATCGATGTCCACTCCCATTTGGGACTCCGCATGTTCTGGCCTACATAGGTCCAGAACGCCTTGATCCCCTGCTCGAGCTGCGCGCGCGTCGTAGTTACCACGCCCCCGCTCGCTGAGATGACGCGCCCCTCAGTCGGGTAGAGACTCATCAGGCTCTTCACCGGATCCGGCTTGGAGAGATCGTAGGCGGAAACCACGAGGCGCTTGAGTGAATCGGCGATCGCAGTCTTTTCGGCCGCGGACATGTTGGCGGAAGAGCGCGGTCCGCACGCAAGAGCCACTACAATCGCGGTCCCGACAAGCCGAAGGTGTCTCATCGCGGCGAAGCTTACATGGCGGACGTTGTTCGCGCGAGTCTCGGAATGGAGACACCCGCTGTCCCTCGCCGATGACACGCCGCCCCCCAAATCGAGGTTAACCCTCGTTTTTCGAGGGGAACGTGCGGCTTGTTGGTTGCCTCTATAGATGACGCCAGCGCGAGCCATCTGTTCCTCGTTGGTGTAGGACCGCCGTATCGAGTCATTCCCTTGCTTGCAGGAAGGAGTTTTTATGCGGAAGAGTTATCTGTTGCTTGCAGGAGCTGGCGCCGTTCTCCTGGCCGCCTGCAGCGGCGACAAGAAGGCTTCGATCAACGACGATCTCAAGAAAGACCTGGAGCTCGCCTCCTCGTCGGACGGGATCACGCTCGCCAACAGCTCCCCCAATGCGGGCCAACAGGTCGTCTCGGCCATCGAGCAGACTGCTCCGCCCGCCCGTCAGAAAGCCCCTTCCAACCGCGCAAGAACCCATCGCGCGGCTCCGAAATCGCCGCCACAGGTCGTCAGGACCCAGTCGCCTGCCACAGTCGCGCAGGTCGAGCCTCAGTCGGTCTCTCCAGCGCCAGTTGCGGATGACCCGACTCCAGTCTCGCCGCGTCCCCAACCCGTCGCGGTTTCCTATCCAAGCGGCCCGTCGTCTGGTGGTGACGATGGTCGCGTGAGCAGCGGCGGTTCAAGCGTTGGCGCGGTCCTCGGCACAATTCTGGGCGCGGTCATTCGCGGCGGTGTCGTCGGTGGAGATGGCGACAACTGCGATCCGCGCACGGACGGACGGCACGGGCAAACCTTGCCCAACAACCGGATTCCATTTCCGGTTCCGGGCCGGTCCGGTGGTATAGGCAGATCCGGCGTTTCCATCGGCGGATTTCCGATCGGTCGTCGCCCCCGCTAATGCGGTAGGGGTGCGGCCGAATCAGGCCGCATCCCTTTTTCGTTTTCCGAGATCACAACCATGCAGACAAAATTCTCGAGGGCCGCAACACCGGTCCTCCTTATTGCTATCCTGGCGCTGGGCGCGTGCAAACAGGGCGACAAGCCTGAAGACGCGTTGGCGCAGGACACCACACTGGCTCACGATCTCCAGCTCGCCAACGCCGACACCATGGCGCAGCCACAGCTGAAGGACGTCCCGGTAACGGTCGTTCCTGCCCAGAGCCCGGCCGCTCCCGCACCCAAGGTCTCTCAGCGGCAGAAGCCGTCCGAAATTCTGACGCCGAGCAGGAATCCACGTCGCGTTGCGACGACGCCGCGGTCAACCCCGCAGCCCGTCGAAGCAGCGCCCGTCCCCGTGACGACCAGCAATGGCAACACCGTCACCGAAGGCACGACTGGCTCCGAGCGCGGTATCGGCACGATCGCGAGCGGATCGGACATCTCGCTCTACTCGGGACAGCGCGTTTGCACGAAT
>DASWBC010000370.1:0-1903 GCA_036390815.1 Gemmatimonadaceae bacterium | reverse complement strand
GCATGAAGCGGATCACGCTCGGCAGCGTCACGGATTACCTCATTCGTCGCACGAATATTCCCGTGTTGGTGGTGAGACCGCCCGTATCCTTCATCGGCGCGGGCCTACAACCACAACCGGTCAGCCGGATCGTCGTTCCACTTGACGGCTCCGCGCTGGCGGAGCAAATCCTACCCGATGTGGCCGCGCTCGCATTGCGGCTGGGATCGACTGTTAGCCTGCTGCACGTGCTCACTCCGATCAGCTATTCACAAAAGGAGATCATGCAGCCTGGGCTGCCATGGTGGGATGCCGACATCGCCGCGGCCGACGCGTACCTCGCCCGCGCGGCGAGCTACCTGACGGAGGAGGGACTCGCTGTGAGCAAGGACGTCGTCCTGAGCGACGATATCGCCACCGCGATACTCGACTATTCGGCCCGCATGCGAGCTGACATCATCGCTTTGGCTACCAGCGGGACTGGCGGCATCAGCCGGTTCGTCTACGGGACGGTTGCCGACGAGGTAACGAGGAAGTCGACGACTTCGCTTCTCGTCTTCCATCCGAAGGTCCCAGTTAAGTTTGCCAATACCACCGAACACACGAGCACAGAAGCCATGGCCGGAGTCTGACATGAATGACGCGAAGGCATCGCGGGCCGGAACAACCGCGACAGAGCTGGATGTGCCCAGGGAGGCTCCGGAAATGGAGCGGATATGGGCAGCACGCCACGGCGATGTAACTTTCCGCGAAATGTCGCGCGATGAAGTCGAGGCTATGCTTCTGCGCAATCGCGTCGGCCGCCTTGCCTTCTCACTTCACGACAGGGTCGATGTCCAGCCAATTCACTATATCTACGAGAGGGGTTGGCTGTACGGCCGTACTTCGGAGGGCGACAAGATCACGGCACTAAAGCACAATCAATGGGTCGCGTTCGAGGTAGATGAAGTCACCGACCTGTTCGATTGGAGGAGCATCGTCATCCACGGAAGCTTCTGGATCATGCACCCGCGCGGCAGTCCACGGGCCGAGGAACTGTGGACCAAGGCAGCCGAGCTTGTGAGCAAGATCGTCCCGGGGGCGCTGACCGAAACCGACCCGGTTGCGTTCAGACAAACGCTTTTCCGAATCGCCGTCAGTGACGCGCGGGGCAGAGAAGCGAAGATGAAACCCATCCGACGAAATGACCCCTGACCACGGAGCGAATATGAACAGGAATTATTGCCTCACCTCGGCTGTCGTCTTCGCGCTGGTTGCCCTGGTGCACGCATGGCGTTTCGTGCTCGACTTCCCGATCCAGATCGGCGCCTGGTACATTCCCCGATCACTCTCGGGCGTCGCGGCGATCGGCGCCGGACTCCTGGCGGTGTGGGCGTTCAGAAGCGCCAGACCCGCGAAAACGGCAAACGTCGCTTATACGTGATCGGATCTGTCACACCAATGGAAGCGTGAACGAGGCGGTCGTTCCTTCGCCTGGCCGACTCTCGATCCAGATCCTGCCGCCATGGGCCTCGACGATGCCCTTCGCGATCGCGAGGCCGAGGCCGGCACCCTGGCGGTCCGTGCGTGAGGACTGCCAGTAGCGATCAAATACTCTCGGCAGGTGCTCCGCGGCGATCCCACGACCACTGTCGAGCACCGAAAAAATCACGCCCTCCGAATCGCTTCGCGCAACTACCACAATCTTCGACCCAGCCGGCGAAAACTTGATCGCATTTCCCACGAGATTCGACAGCGTCTGCTGAATTCGCTCCCGGTCCGCCGCGACTCTGGGCAAAGCAGTTTCAATTTGGAGGTCGAGGCCGATCCCCTTTTCTTCGACGAGTGGCCGAAGTGTGAGCAGGGAATCAGTGAGCAGAACAGATGGCTCCACTGGCACGGCCGAGATCGTGAGGTTCCCCGCATCCAGGCGATTCACATCGAG
>DASWBC010000369.1:0-1885 GCA_036390815.1 Gemmatimonadaceae bacterium | reverse complement strand
ATTGAGCTGGCCTTCCTTCTCGTCGACCTTGCGCTCCTCGCGCTCGATTTCCTCGCGACGGGAGCGCATCTCGACCTCCCATTCCTCGCGGAGCTTCATCAGCTCTTCCTTGCCACTGAGGATGGCGGTCTTGCGAAGGCTGTCCGCTTCGCGCTCCGCGTCGCCAACGATCCTCTTGGCGGTCTCCTCAGCAGTCGCGCGCGCCTGCTGCTGGCGCCGGAGCTCCGTGCTAACACCCAACTTCTTGCCGACAAAGAAAAAAACCGCGCCGGCAATCACAAACAGGAGTATGCCAGCTGCGGCTAACAAAGCTGTGTTCGTCATGTCGTCGGATCTATGTTGGGCCCGCGGCAATGCCACAGGCGGCCCCTAACGCGCCGGAAAGTCGTCGCGTAGTCGGCTTAAACTAATGTGGGTTCTCGGTTTGGGCGAGAGGAAAGTGCGGGGCCAGACTTATGTGCCAAGCTTGCATCCACAATACCAAAGCAGGGAGCTCAAAGCCTCGCAGCCAGTTCGCTCGGAGCTTTTCCGTCGGCGTATGGATCTGCAGAGCCGGGGTTGAAACGGACTCATTGAGACTTCGAGGATGCGCGCGAGGCTGGTCAGCCCGAATCTGCTGCGCCAGTATGAAAGCTCGCAGCGATTCCGCTGCAAAGCCTCAACGCCCTGCTTCGGTATTGTGGATACCGGCACTACTTGGAGACGCTTACTCTTTCCTCTTCGCCGGCGGGAGCCACGGCCGGATCTCTGCGCCCAACCGCTTCATCGATCCGGCGAGGTCCTCGCCCGCCTCGCGGGCATCGAAGAGCTCGTCGGTGATGCTCAGCGCGGCCAGGATCGCGCCCTTCTGGGCCTCGACGATGTTGCCGGCGCGCATCGTCTCGCGAATCACATTGTCCACGTGCTCCGCCACGGCCCGCGTGCGCTCGGGACTCGCATCGCTCCTGATGGAATATTCGTCGCCGAGGATCGTAACGCGGACGACATTCTTTTTCGTGCTCAACGCGCCCCCGCCCCATCATGCTGTTGGCGCAGAAAGCGGACGCGGTCGATCATCTGCTGGGTCCGGGCGCGCGCCGCTTCGAGCCGGCTCGTGAGTCCGGCGTTCTCCGTCTCCAGAAATTGAACGCGCTCCGGGGACACCACTCCCTTCACTCCGGTGGACTCGAGGTTCTTGACTCGCGCCTCCGCCTGCAGTGCACGCCGGCGGAACGAAGCGAGCTCGTCGCCAAGATGCTTCACCAGCTGCTCCAGCTCGGCGAACGCGGCTATTTCAGGCCGTACGCTGTCTGACACCCAGTTCTCCCTCTAGTGCGTTGACAATCTTCGCCGTTCTCCCTTGCACTTCCTGGTCCTTTAGTGTGCGCTCGGGATGACGGAACGTCAACGCCCACGCCAGACTGCGCGATCCTTCGGGAATGCCCTGCCCACTGAATTCGTCGAACAGAGTAAGGCTCTCGAGCAGATCGCCCGCTTCTTTCCTGATGACTGCGTCGATCTGCGCGGCAGTGACGAGCGAAGGCGCCAGCAGAGCGAGATCGACCTGAACGCGCGGTGTCGCCGGAATCGCCTTATACACATGGCTGATAGCGGGTCCCTGCTCGATCGCCTCGAGGTTGATCTCCAAACCGAACGCCGGCTTCGCCCAGACCGGCGCATCGATTGTCAGGCGTCGCGCCGAACCGACCGGGTGCCCATCGACTGAGATCTCCCACAGTGTTTCCCCGGAGCCGGGCACGAGCTTCACCATTGCTGACGGGAACGCCGCCACCGCCGCAGTCTCGGCGAGGTACTTGATGTCCCACTCGTCGTAGCTGGGTTGAATGGCCTTGGTGAAATGTGTCGGCGACCGCTGACCCATCACCAACGCGGCAACGTGCATTTC
>DASWBC010000368.1:0-4799 GCA_036390815.1 Gemmatimonadaceae bacterium | reverse complement strand
GCCCAGCATGGCGCAGTGGCTCAAGGGCTGGGGGTTCATCCAATCGCCATACGATGAGGTGGAGATCATACTTCACGAAGCATTTCACGTTCATCAAGACCGCCTGGCGCCGGGCAAAAACGCCGACGAGGGGGCGGCTGCGCATTATCCGCTGCTCGACCCTGGTAATAATGCACTCGTCGCGCTCGAGACGCGCATTCTGCGTGATGCGATGCTGGCGAAAAATGCGGCACAACGGCGGCGACGAATCGAGCAATTCGTGGCAGTGCGCGCGCTGCGGCGTCTCGGTCTCGATACTGGTTCGGTTTCTTACGAGAATCTCAACGAGTTCAAGGAAGGCACGGCGCGTTACGTCGAGTTCCGTTTCCTGGAATTGGGCGAGCGTGTGAAGCCGATTGCAGAGATGTACCTCCGCACTGGCTTTACCGGCTATCGCGGCGTGCTACGAGAGCGGTTGGAGAAGCGAATGGACGACATGGTTAAGGTCGCATCGTTCAGTGATGATCGCTTCGCGAACAAATTCGGCGGAGGCCCCATGCGTTTCCGCTTGTACGATACGGGTGGTGCGCAAGCGCTCCTGCTCGACGACGTCGCGCCCGACTGGAAGCAGCGGATCTTCGCTCCAGGCGTGTATCTCACGGACCTGCTGACCGCCGCGGTTCCGATGTCCACCGATCAGCGCGCCAACCTCGTTTCTCAGGCGAAGGCCGAATACGGCTTCGACAGCATTTTCGTTAATCGCCAGGCGTTCCAAAAGGAGGGACAACGGGTCATTCAAAGCCGAGTAGACTCGATCGTCCACACTACTCAGACTCTTGTCACAATTAGTTATGCCGCGGCGGGTGACATAACAGGAATGGGATATACGCCGTTCGGTGTCACGGCCGTCAACGATCATACGGCGATCTACGATCTTGTACCGGTTGCGATTCGATTTGCGAATCGCGTAATACTGCGCATGAAGTCCGCGGTGCCGGTGCTCGTTGATCGGGAAGCCAAGACGGTGACGTTCGCAATCGCCAGCGCGCCTGCGTCGTTCGAGGGAAAGGGAGCGGCAGGATTGGACATCGCCGAGCTTACTCTCGGCGGCTCGCCGGCAACCACGATTTCAGTCTCGGGGAACAAGGTGAGCATCGAGCTGCGATGAGCCGCCCGACATTGGAGCCGTTCGGCTGGTCAGCCCCGTTGGTGGGACCGGAGTAGTCATAACTGAGTTCTTAGTTTTGCTTGAAACCATCCGTGGCCGGGCGCCGTACGGCAGGGAGCCACCATACGGAGTCCCGCAGGATGAGCGCTGTTCCTGATTCCTCGTCATGAATCACCTCACGATCGCGACGTCGTCCGGTATAGTGTGGCTAACTCTCGTTACGCACTTCGGTGCGGCATTGCTCGCGCTCGCGGCCGGGACCATCGCGCTTGCCGTCGCCAAGGGAGGACGCCTCCACAAGCAGAGCGGCATCGTTTTCACATGGGCGATGATCACGACCGGCATTCTGGCTTCCGTGCTTTCGGCGTACGAAGGCAAATCGGTCGTAGGCGGCATTTTCGCCTGTTACCTCGTCTTCACGGCGATGACCACGGTCAAACCCTTGCCACGCGCCGGGCGCGGCGTCGACGTTGCACTGATGATCCTCGCCATTGCGATGGCAGTCGCCCTGTTGGCTGGCGGTGTGGTTGTGTGGCAGAAACCCCACCACATGCTTGCCGGCGTGCCGGCCGGAATGATTTTCTTTCTCGGTACAATCTGCCTGCTCGCCGCAATCGGCGACTTGCGGATGATTCGCGAGGGCGGCGTCCGAGGCACACGACGCCTCGCGCGACACCTGTGGCGGATGTGCTTCGGACTCTTCATCGCAACCGGCTCTTTCTTCATTGGCCAGGCGAAGTTCATTCCCGCACCGATTCGCGTGATGCCGCTGCTTTTTGTCCTCGGCATCGCGCCGCTGGTCATCCTGCTGTACTGGATGTGGCGCGTGCGGCTGCGACGACGTGTCAGCGGGCTGATATTGGCGAGAGAGATGCCTGCGGCTGGCTAACTCCCTGAAGGACGGGGACGCGGCAGCGCAGTCGGCGGGATGATGTTGTTCAGACGCATATAGTTCGCGAGCTGGCTGTAATGATCAGCCAGGTCGAGCGCATGCCCAAGTGCCATTCCCCCGCGCGCCACAACTCGCGAGTTTGCACCAAAGGTGATGGTCACAGCTTCGCCCAGCTTCGTATCATCCAGCTGATTGAGCGCCTGATCGCAAAACGCGAACGAGTCCTTGAGGCGCGCAACAAGTTTGGCCTTCGGCCAGGTTGCCTTGACTGAGTCCGCCGTGGCGGTGTCTTCCGCCGTCCGCGTTCCTTTCATCGCCCCGAAATTGTTGCAGAAGAAGTAATCGTCGTCCGCGATGTGCGCGGCGATGTATCCTATGCTCAGCTGGGCGGGTGTTGGTTTGTAGCTGAACTTCGACTCGGGGATGGAATCGAAAGCCTGCGCGATGTTACGATGCAGCGCGGAGATCCTGGTGCGAAACGCGGCCGTGACCGGGTTGGCTGGAAGTGCGGCGGGCGGCTGCTGGGCAGCGAGGCCGATGGGCGCCGCAAGCGTCAGAATTGCGAAAAGAGACAGTTTCATATGTAGCCCTGTTGGGTTATGAAGGACTGTTATAGTGCAAACGAGTCGCGAGTTGCGCAATCGATCGGTAGTATTTCTCGATTATGAACAAATCTCTTGGCAAACTCATTCTCCTCTGCGCCGCACTCGCTTCGACCGCCGCCGCGCAATCCCCCACCCCCTCGCCTGCTGACCTCGCCCGCTGGTCGCGCGAAGCGGCCAGCGTCACTATCACCCGCGACGACTGGGGAATTCCGCACATTTCGGGGAAGACCGACGCCGATGCGGTGTTCGGTCTCCTCTACGCCCAGGCGGAGGACGACTTCAATCGCGTCGAGGCGAACTACTTCGTCGCCCTGGGACGCGCCGCCGAGTGGGAGGGAGAAGGCGCTATTTATCGCGACTTGAGGATGCGGCTGATCAACAATCCGGATTCGCTGAGGGCGCTGTACTCCCGCACCCCGCGCTGGCTCCAATCGCTGATGAACGCGTACGCCGACGGATTGAATTATTACCTGTACAAGCATCCTGAGGTGAAGCCAAAAGTCATCGCGCGCTTCGAGCCGTGGATGCCGCTTGCCTTCAGCGATGGAAGCATCGGCCCCGACATTGAGTCGGTGAACCTGACGCAGCTCGCCGCCTTCTACGGAGGACGGCCAGGAGGAAGCGTGACCTCGGCGCAACTCGAACCTGACGCCGACCGCGGCTCCAATGGTGTCGCAATCGCCCCCTCCAACACGCTCTCGCATCATGCGCTCCTTCTCATCAATCCGCACACGTCGTTTTTCTTCCGCGCTGAGGTGCAGGTCGCGAGTCAGGAGGGCTTGAACGCGTATGGCGCGGTAACGTGGGGACAATTCTTCGTCTATCAGGGATTCAACGCACGCACGGGTTGGATGCACTCGTCCACTGGCGCGGACAACATCGACGAGTATCTCGAGACCGTAACGAAACGCGGCGACCATTTCGTTTATCGCTACGGTGCCGAGGAGCGGCCGGTGACGGAGGAGAAATCCGTCGTCCGCTACAGCACTGCCGGAGGAATGGCGCAGAAAGATTTCACGATCTACCACACCCATCACGGACCGATCGTGCGCGAGCAGAACGGGAAATGGGTGAGCTTGAGGCTGATGCAACGACCGATCGACGCGCTGATCCAATCGTTCACGCGAATGAAGGCGAAGGATTACAAGTCCTTCCGCCAGACGATGGAGCTCCACACAAATTCCTCCAATAACACGACATTCGCCGACGCCGACGGAGACATCGCGTATTTCCACTCCAATTTCATTCCCAGGCGCGACACATCCTTCGACTGGACTCACCCGGTCGATGGCAGCGATCCGCGCACCGAGTGGAAGGGCGTGCTCTCTGTTGACGAGAGTCCGAACGCCGTGAATCCGCCAAACGGCTGGGTCTACAACAGCAACAACTGGCCATGGTCCGCGGCGGGGCCGTCCAGCCCGAAGCGGTCGGATTTCCCGGCGTACGTTGAGATCAGCAGGGAGGAATCGCCACGCGGACGCCACGCGCTGAGGGTTCTTCCGGACAAGAAAGATTTCACCGTCGCTTCCCTCATCTCGGCGGCTTATGACAGCTGGTTGCCATCCTTCGCGCGGATGATTCCCGGGCTGCTCAGGTCTTACGACAATCTGCCGGCGTCCGATTCCCTGAGGACGAATCTCGCCGGTCCGATCGCCGTGCTGCGCGGATGGGATTACCGCTGGGGGACCAATTCCATCCCGACGTCAGTCGCCGTCTTCTGGGGAGAGGACCTCTTCAATCGCGTCGGCGCTGAAGCCCGGCAGGCGGTGATGTCGGCGGAGACGTACGCCATCGATCGCGCGACCGACGGAGAGCGGCTTCAGTCGCTCGCCGCCGCGAAGACCAAACTCGAGAACGATTTCGGCAGCTGGCAGACGCAATGGGGAGCTATCAACCGGTTCCAGCGCATCAACGACGACATCGCGCCAAAGTTCGACGACTCGGCGACGAGCATCCCGGTTCCGTTTACGTCGTCGAGGTGGGGATCTCTGGCGTCGTTTGCAGCGCGCGCGTATCCGGGAACGAAGAAGTGGTACGGCAGCAGCGGCAACAGCTTCGTCGCGGTGGTCGAGTTCGGGGACAGCGTGCGTGCGAGGGCAATCACCGCGGGTGGCGAAAGCGGCAACCAGTCGTCGCCCCACTTCAACGACGAGGC
>DASWBC010000367.1:0-11562 GCA_036390815.1 Gemmatimonadaceae bacterium | reverse complement strand
GTTCTGAATCTGTTCCGGTCCGAGGTAGTAACCGATCCCCGATCGCTTCCTCTGGTTGAATCCCACCTTGTCGAGGCTGGCCTGGCGGCGGGCAGTCACGACAACCGGATCCATCATTGCGACGAACTTCGGCAGCTTGATCGTCACCTGCTTCGGCTCGTGCGACGAGAGATCAACTGGCACGGTCTCAGCGCCAAATCCGAGGTGCCGTGCCAACAGAACATGGGTGCCGGATGGCAGATTCTTCATCGTGAACTCGCCCCGCTCGTTGGTCATGGCAATGACGTCCGTTCCAACGACCTCGACGCGGCTGCCGGCGTTCGATGGTGCTCCCTCGAGAACGACCCGGCCGGACACGGCTGCATTGCCGGTTTTTGCACCTGAATCCGCCCGCGCCAGCAGCATCGTGCGTGCGAACAGCTCCGACTCCTCGTCACCGAGCGAGATCGGAATCTCCGACGTGACGGCGCCGGCTTTTCGGGCCTGGAGGGTCGCATTCAGCGAGTTCGGCAGTCCGCAAAGCTTGAACGCGCCCTGTGCATCGGTGCTGTCACGAATTACCCGCGGCGTCCGCTTGATGCCGACCGCCTTCGACACATCGAGCTGCGTCCACGCGATCGAGACCTCGGCACCAGCAACGGGCTGGAGCGATTCCGGATCGGTAACGTGTCCGATCACAGCCGAAGTGCCCTGCGGGCGGAAGCCACCAGCCGGACATGTCCTCCGAATGATCGTGGCGGCCGAGGGCACCGAGAGTATGACGAAACTCGTGCTGTCCGGGCCGATGTGAAACGGCTGGCTCGCCAGCGAGATACCGAGCGTGTCGAGCAGGGGATGGAATACGCCGACCTGATACGTGCCGGGCGGCAGGCTGTCGATCCTGAACTTTCCGAGGGAATCCGTCACGAGCGTCGTCTTCGCGCCCTGTATGATCACATCCGCTCCGCGCAGATATCTCCCATTAATGCTGTCGATGACAACGCCGGCGATCGCCCCAACACCGGACCTCGCGGCGGCGGTTGGAGCCGGCGTCTTCGTCTGGGCGAAGAGGGGCGCGCCGCCAGTGTAGAGGGCGAGAGACGCCATGAGTGAGAGTCGTGTGGCGAGTTGCATCAATCTTCCAGCGCGGGTTCGTAAGCGGTCTCGGTATGCGGTGCCACTTGCGGGTGCGAGCTGATGAGACGCGCGCAAGTGTTCCATCGCAGAATCGCGTCGTCATTGCCGGCGGGGCGGATTGCCTCCGCCTTCTCGTACCAGCTCATCGCATCCCGCAATGAATCATACGCCATTGCCCCGCTGCCCATTCCGCCCCGGTGCAAATGCGCCTGCCCGCTGCGCTCCGAAGCGATGCCGGTGTAGTAGGCACGCTGGTACGAATCGGTAATCCGCGGCAGCGTTTCGTGCACGGCCCTCATGACCGTCGCGTGAACCCCCTCCGCCAGCTGATCGGTGAGAGCGAGCGTCAGCATCACCAGTACCTGCTGGTTAGCGGGATCGATTTCCAGGATGTCCCGGCAAATGCTCTCGGCCGCCCACGACTGATTGATCAGGCGGTATCGCTCGGCCTTCTGGACCGCGCGCGGAATCGCTTCCTTCGAGATCGGCTTCAGCTTGAAGTCCTTGGAGTCTTCCCTCACCGAGCTTCTCCCTGTCCTCTGTCCCCTGGCTTGCTACCCCGCATCAGCCGTACGAGTTTCGCGATCGGGTCGTAGTGCTTGTCGACTACGCGCTCCTTGAGGGGAATGATGGCGTTGTCGGTAATCGTAATGTGCTCCGGACAGACCTTTGTGCAGCATTTCGTGATGTTGCAATAACCTATGCCATGACTCTCCTTCAGCTCGTCCGTCCGATCGAGGATGTCGAGCGGATGCATCTCGAGCTGCGCCGCGTGCACCAGAAGCCGCGGACCCACGAACCGTTCGTGGAGCTGGTGGTCGCGAAGAACATGACAGACATCCTGGCACAGGAAGCACTCGATGCATTTCCGGAATTCCTGAACGCGGTCGGCGTCGGATTGCGCCATTCGCCACGTGCCGTCGGGCGCATCGGGAGGCCTGGGAGTGAATTTCCGGATTCGTTTTTTCGCCCGGAAGTTGGAGGAGACATCCGTCACGAGATCCTTCACCGGTGGGAAGGCGCGCATGGGCTCGACGGTGACCGGTTTCTCGAGATCCAGCTCGCTCAATCTCGTCATGCACAGGAGTCGCGGCATCCCGTTGATCTCAGCCGAGCACGATCCACACTTCCCTGCCTTGCAGTTCCAGCGCACCGCGAGGTCGGTGGCGCCCTCCGACTGGATCTGATGAATCGCGTCGAGAACGACCATGCCCTCCGAGACTTTTGTCGAGTAGTCCTTGAGCTGTCCGGTCGCGCCCATTCCGCGCCAGATGCGAAAGGTCGCGGCGCGCGTCTGGGTGCCGGCGCTCGTATTGCTTCTGGCGGCGGCGCGCTGCCCGCTTTCGGCGATGTTTCGCGCGAACGACTGGTTGGAGGCCATTACTTGTTTTCCTCTACGATCTTCTTGAGATCTTCGCGCATTTCCGGAATCGGCTCGCGCGTCACCTGCATCTCACCGCCCGGCCCACGCCGGATGACGATGTTGAACTTGCCGTAGCTCGGATCCTTCTCGGCGTAGTCGTCGCGAAAATGTCCGCCGCGGCTCTCCTTTCTTTCCAGAGCCGAGCGAGCGACGATCTCCGATACGGTCAGCAGATTCTGCAGGTCGAGCGCCGTATGCCATCCCGGATTGTACTCCCTGTTTCCGGTAACGGAAACCTTTCGCGCCCTTTCTTTCAGCGTTTTCAGGGCGTCGAGAGCGCGCCGGATCTCGTCTTCGTGACGCACGATGCCCACCAGCTCCTGCATCATCGTCTGAAGATCGTGCTCCACCTGGTAGGGGCCTTCGCCACCGCCGGGGCGGTCGAACGGCTCGAGCGCAACGCGGACGATCGCGTCCGCCTGCTGCGTATCGACCTTGCCTGACGACTGCCTCGCCGCGAATTCCGCCGCGTATTTGCCGGCACGCATTCCGAAAACCAGGAGATCAGAGAGGGAATTCCCGCCCAGCCTGTTCGCGCCGTGCAGGCCGGCGCCTACTTCGCCCGCGGCGAAGAGACCGGGGACGGACGACATCTGCGTGTCGCCATCGACGCGGATTCCACCCATCACGTAGTGCGTCGTGGGTCCTACTTCCATCGGCTCCTTCGTGATGTCGATGTCCGCGAGCTGCTTGAACTGGTGGTACATGCTAGGAAGTTTTTTCTTGATGTGCTCTTCGGCGTTGGAGAGCTTCGAGCTGATCCACGAAATGTCGAGAAAGACCCCTCCGTGGGGGCTGCCTCTTCCCGCGCGGACCTCTTTCATGATGGCGCGCGCGACGTGATCTCGCGTGAGCAGCTCGGGCGGGCGGCGCGCGTTCTTGTCGCCCTGCGTGTAGCGCCAGCCCTCCTCTTCGTTGTCGGCGGTCTGCCCGCGGTAGTTCTCGGGGATGTCGTCGAACATGAAGCGGCGCCCTTCCTTGTTCACCAGAATTCCACCCTCGCCCCGCACGCCTTCGGTCACGAGAATTCCGCGCACGCTCGGCGGCCACACCATTCCGGTCGGATGGAACTGAACGAATTCCATGTCCTGCAGGGCGGCTCCGGCGTTGTACGCGAGGGCGTGTCCGTCTCCGGTGTACTCCCAGCTGTTGCTCGTGACGCTGAATGCTCTCCCAATGCCGCCGGTGGCGAGCACAACCGCCTTCGCCTCGAACAGTTTGAACCGCCCTCGCTCACGGTCGTAGCCCAGGGCGCCGGAGATGCGATTCCCGTCCTTGAGCAGCGAGACGATGGTGCATTCCATGTGCACATCGATCGGCTGGTGCACGGCATGGTCCTGCAGAGTGCGGATGATCTCGAGCCCCGTGCGATCGCCGACGTGAGCGAGCCGCGGGTATTTGTGCCCGCCGAAATTGCGCTGGAGGATCCGGCCATCAGCCGTTCTGTCGAAGACCGCTCCGAGCGCCTCGAGCTCCTTCACACGATCGGGAGCTTCCTTGGCGTGAATCTCCGCCATACGCCAGTTGTTGAGATACTGACCGCCTCGCATCGTGTCGGCGAAATGGACCTTCCAGTTGTCGCGGTCGTCCACGTTGGCGAGTGCTGCGGCGATACCGCCCTCGGCCATCACCGTGTGCGCCTTGCCAAGCAGCGACTTGCAGATGAGACCCACCGACGCTCCGCTGTGCGCCGACTCGATTGCCGCACGCAGCCCCGCGCCGCCGGCGCCGATCACGAGCACGTCGTGCTCGTGCCTCTGGTATTCCGCCACCTAGAAAAGCCTCACATCGTGCCAGATGCCCATCGCGCACAGTCTTATGAACACGTCGGTGAACGCGACCCAGACGAGGCTGGGCCAGGCCCAGCGCGCGTGGCCGCGATTGAGGCAGCTCACGCAGTCATACGTCTTCTTGCGGGCGGGAGCGCGGGAAAGCTGGTCGAGATAACCGCCCACGAGGTGCCGGAGCGAATGGCATCCCAGCGTGTAGCCGCCGAGAAGAATGACGTTGATGGCGAGGATGATCGTCCCGAGCCCGATTCCGAATCTATCGTTGCCTGTAGTTGGGTCGAAAAACCACAGCGCCTTGTACACATCGCTGGCCAGAATGAACAGAAAGACGATGGCCACATAGAGGAAATAGCGGTGAACGTTCTGTATCACGAGGGGCCAGAATCTCTCACCACGATAGCTTTTGCGCGGCTCGCCCACGGCACAGTTCGGCGGATCGGCCCAGAAGCTCTTGTAGTACGATCCCCTATAGTAGTAGCAGGTGACGCGGAAGCCGGCGGGAAAGGGCAGGATCAAAAGAGCGGGCGAGAATGGAATGAACCCGGGGAGCCACGTCGGCCGCCCACCGTGGATCCACGCGTGCGGGGAATCGGAGAACAACAACGGCGAGTAGAAGGGCGAGAGGTAGTTCCCGAACGAGTAGAACTCGTTTTGAAACGCCGCCCACGTCGCGTAGACGAGAAAAAGGGTGATCACGATGAAGACTACGAGCGGTTGAACCCACCACGCGTCGCGGCGCGTCGTCTGGCCGAATCCGCGGCGCGTGAGCTGGACGACTTCAGATGCCATTGATCAGGTACCTCGCGCCGGGGCGGCGCGTGAGCAATCGGGCTGAACGAATTCCGTTCTGGCAAAATTAGTTTTTGCGGCGATGCGGGGATAGTCTGTGCGCAGATGCAAAGAGCCCCCGGCACTTTTCAGCGCCGGAGGCTCTTTGATTTTGAGAGTCGCTACTGAATTACGACTTTACTGCCGGGGCGGTCTTGCCCTTCTTGCCCCAGCTTTTGTGTCCGCCCTTTCCACGCTCGGCCATTTGCTTCTGGCGAGCGTCGAACTTCGCCTGCTGATCAGGCGTCAGGATGGCGCGAATCTCTGCGTTTTCCTGGGTGCGAATGGACTGGCCACCCTGCATCACCTGGCGGGCCTTCTCCATGTTGCTGCGAGCCGCGGCGGTGTCGCCTTTCTGGCGGGCGGCGCGGGCTGCATCCATGAAGGGCTTCGCCTGGGTGCGGAGCGCCTCGTTCTGCGGCTGATACTTTGCGCGAATCGTCTTGATCTGCGCTTTCTGCGCGTCGGTCAGGTTGAGATCGCGGCCGAACTCACCACCGCGGCCTCCGCCTCTGCGACCCTGAATCTCGCCAGAGCGCTGAGCGCGCGCCGGGGGAGTAGTGGTTGACTGCGCCGCTGAGACGCCCGCCACACCAACGATCATCAAGGCGCCGAGCGCCAAGGTACGAACTGACGACATTTCAATCCTCCACAACTGTTGAGCGCCGCTCGCGGAAATGCTGCGGCTGTTGAGTTAGACGGGCGTCCCGGCGCGTCGTTAAGAACGGAGAATGGATCGTGAGCTTTCGAGGCGGACCCGGCGTTAGATAGGCGTGGAGGACCCTAACCGGCCGCCCCGGACTCAACCCGCCGCTGCAGTTGGTACTGTGCCGAACCTTCTTTCTCTGGAGTGGAACTCGTTCACCGCGCTTTGAAGGTCGGCGGCGGTGAAATCGGGCCAACGGCGATCGGTGAAGTACAGCTCGGCGTAGGCGCATTCCCAGAGAAGAAAATCGCTCAGGCGCTGCTCGCCGCCGGTGCGGATCAAAAGGTCGACGTCGCGGGACTCGCCGTCCCAGTGGTAGACGTCGGACATCGCCCGGGAAAGATCCTCTCGGGTGATGGTCTCGGAGCCACTCAGGCGCTGGGCAGCTCTCATCAGCGCGTCGCGCGCGGAATAGTCCACTGCGATGCGGAGATCGAGCCGCGTTCCGTGCTTGGTTGCGTCTTCGGCAGCGTTGATCGCGCGAAGCAGCTCGGCCGGGATGCGGTCGCGACGTCCGATGATGCGCATCCGCACGTCGTTGGTTACGCAGCGGTCGGTCTCGGCCACCAGGTAGCGGCGGAAGAGCCGCATCAGAAGCGCAACTTCGCGCGAGGGGCGCGCCCAGTTGTCCGCGGAAAACGCGTACAGCGTCAGCATTCCGATCCCGCTGTCGGGAGCGGCTTCGACGATCTTTCGCACCACGCGCGCGCCGGCGATGTGACCAGCGGTGCGCGGACGCCCCCGCGCGTTCGCCCATCGTCCATTGCCATCCATGATGATGGCGACGTGAATTCCGGACTCCGCCGCCGAAGGCTGCGACGAACGGGCGTGGGCGTGCTTCATTGAGTGGTGTGTATGGGGCACTCTGTCAGCGCTCCCGCGTGGCGCGAATGAGCGCCTCCATGTGATCGAGATAACGCTCGAGCGCGCGCCGTCCCGCCGCGGTCAGCCGGTACTCGGTCTTCGGCATTCTCCCCTCGAAGGACTTGGTGCACGTGATGTACTCCGCTTCCTCGAGCTTACGGGCGTGCACGCTGAGATTGCCATCCGTCGTCTTCATCAGCTTTTTGAGGTCGCTGAAGCTGAGTGAATCGTTGACGGCCAGCGCGCTCACGATCCCGAGGCGCAGGCGCTCGTGAATGAGCCGGTCGAGGGCATCGGCCCGCGACACCGCGCTACCTTCCGATTTCCCGCGAACGGTGCGCAAGTCTCCCACCGTTGGGCGACGGTCGTCACGCGCGGTTCCGTGCTTAGCCACCGTGCCTCCGTGCGATCGGAATTCCAAACGCGATGTGAAGACCGCCGAATGCGAACGCCATGATCCAGTCGTTCCACATCGCCGGTGTGAAAAGGGCAAGAGTCCCGGCCAGCATGAAACAGATCCCCATGACCGGCACCACTCTCACCGAGAAGGCGCCGCCGGCAACGACTCCCGTTCCGTAGAGGAGCAGCCACATACCCGGAATCGCGGCAACGACGCCCGCGCGGTAAAGGACGATTGTCAGCAGCGCGCCGACAAACATCGGCGGCGAAAAGCTCAGAATGAATTTCCGACCTGGCCCGGAGAGCAACGGTACATGCGCTCTGCGCGCCTTTTGCACGATTGCCCACAGCATCACGGCGGGAGCGAGAACTGCCGCCGCCATCCAGACGTAAATCGATTCCAGCGCCGAGTGCTGCGCGCTGGCGATCGTGGCCGCGATTGTGGCGATGACTCCGACCGCCACCATTCCCCAACCCGAGACGGCTGTGAATGAGCCGGCGGCCTCCATCGTGTCGCGGATGAAGGCGAGATTGTCCATCGCTCGCACGTGCAGCGCTGGTGGTTCTGGCGCCGGAGCGCGATGTAGTGGTGTGACCGAAGCCATGGGAGCGAAACTAGGGGTTGGTTTAACGTCTGTCAAGTACTTTGCGGCACAAAGCTAGGCCGCTTTCCTGCGTATTCTTCTCCCTGCTACCCCAGAGCAATCGGTCCGGGCAACGGGTCGCTGGCGGGAAAGCTCTGCTCTACCATCTTGTCCAGACGCCGCTCATCAATGGCGTCGGCCAGCAGCTCCACCAGCTTGACGCAGAAAGCGGGCAGATCGTCGGGCTTTCGGCTCGTCAGGAGCTTCTGATCGACCTGCACCTGCTTGTCCACCCAGGCTCCGCCCGCGTTTCTGACGTCGGTCTCAAGACTCGGCCAGGACGTGATCGTCCTTCCGCGGACGGCGTCAGCCTCGACGAGCAGCCACGGGCCGTGGCAGATCGCCGCCACGGGCTTGTCCAGCTCCATGAACTCACGGACGAAGCTTACCGCCTTTTTGTTCGTCCGCAGCTTGTCGGGATTGGCGACCCCACCCGGCAACACCAGAGCGTCGAAATCCCGGGCCGTGACCCTGGATACCTCAACATCCACATGGAGCTTCTCTCCCTTCGCGTCGTGGTTCATCGCCTGGATTTCGCCCGGTTTCTCGGAGACGAGCACCACGTCGGCTCCCGCCTCCATTAACGCGTTCCAGGGCGCCGTGAGCTCCACCTGCTCCACCCCGTCTGTGGCGAGGAATGCGACTTTGCGCCCCTTGAGCTGGTTGGGCATTGAGATCTCCTATTGCTGTTGGCGTCCTGACCGATGCCCTTATTAAGGTCAGAAAATGTGCCAGCGCAAGTCGGACAAATGTGCCGGCGCTGGAACCTTCCAAGGCACCTGACCCCGGACGTCGCCGTGACCATATTTCGACGTGCCGATCGTCGGACTTTACGGACATGAACAGCTGCGCGAGCGGCTCGCCGAGAGCATTAGCGCCGGAACGTTGCCGGCGAGCCTGCTCTTCCAGGGGCCGCGCGGAGTCGGCAAACAGCGTCTCGCTCTCTGGCTGGCGCAGCGCCTGCTTTGCACCGAGGCGGACTCGCCCTGTGGCGCGTGCAAGGCCTGTCGCTACGTCGCCGACCTGACGCATCCGGATCTTCACTGGATCTTTCCCCGACCGCGGCTCAAGGATTCCGACCCGGATCTCGAGCAAGTGCGTGACGACTACGCCGAAGCCACGGTCGAGCGCGCGGCAGCGAACGGACTCTACGCGGCTCCATCCGGCACGGAAGGGATATACGTGGCAATCGTTCGCTCACTCGTTCAGAGAGCCGTGATCTCACCGGCGATGGGAAAGCGAAAGATCTTCATCCTCGGCGATGCCGAGCGCATGGTTCCCCAGGAAGGTGCGGACATGGCGGCGAATGCATTTCTCAAGCTGCTCGAGGAGCCGCCCGCTGACACGACGATCATTCTGACATCGAGCGAGCCGGGAGCGCTCTTGCCAACCATCCGCTCACGCGTCGTGGCGGTCCGGGTGCCACTCGTCCAGGACGGTGCGGTCCGCGCTTTCGTGGAGAACCCGGTCGTCAAGAAAGCGCTCGATGCCAAAGCGAAGATGACCACACCCGAGCGCGTGCGTGCGGCCGCGGGCGCACCGGGAAGACTCCTTACGGGTGAAACCGATGCCAAGGCGACGATCAACGCACGCAAAATCGTCGATGCCGCAACCAGCGCGCGTCGGTCCGCCGCTTATTCCACGGCTCTCTCGCAGGGATCCACGGGTTCGCGCGGCGCCTTCGCCGACACACTCGAGGCGCTCATCGAGCTATTGGGTGAGCGCGCGCGGGACGCACTCCACAAAGACGATATCCCCGCCGCCGCCTCCGCCGCCCGAGCGGTCGATGCGGTTCTCAAGGCACAGACCTACGCGAGTGGAAACGTCAGCCCGCAGCTCATCGCCGCGAAGCTGATTCGAGAGCTGTCCGAGACGCTGACATGAGCGAGCTCACGCATCTGGACGATGAGGGACGAGCCCGCATGGTCGATGTTGGCGGGAAGGCAGCGACCGCGCGCACGGCGCGCGCGGAGGGCTCGATAACGATGAGCCTCGGTGCCCTGGACGCAATCGAGCGACACGCTCTTGCCAAAGGCGACGCCATTGCCGCTGCGCGCATCGCCGGAATAATGGCAGCGAAGCGCACAGCCGAGCTCATTCCCCTCTGTCACCCGATCGCTCTGACGGACACCGGAATTGATCTGGAAATGGATCGATCGCTACCCGGGATTCGAGTAACTGCGTGGGCATCGACGCGCGGAAGGACGGGGGTTGAGATGGAAGCGCTCACTGCCGTCACCGTCGCCTTGCTCACGATTTATGACATGGCGAAAGCGCTCGACCGCGGAATGGAGATCTCGGAGGTACGCCTCACCGAGAAGCGCGGGGGAAAGAGTGGCGACTGGAAGCGAACCTAGCCGCCGGGTTCAATTCGAGAGGATTTAAACGGGCGGGAGACTTAGCACCGGATCTTCCGAAAGGTTTCCACTCTTCCGATGCGGCTCCATGTGAACCAGTACGCCGACGACGCTTGGAATCGCCCCCAGGATCGCGTATTTGACCTTCGCCGCGATCTCGTGTGCGTCCTCGAGCGAGATCGAGGGGTCGGCCTGCACGTGAACGTCGGCGTAAAACCCGAGCCCGGACCGTCGCACTTTCAGATTCTCCACGTATCGGACGCCCTCCACCGAGCACGCCGCTTCCATCACTCGTTCCTTGACCGAGCGGTCGGGCGCTTCATCCATCAGGCCGGAGATCGCGGGGCGGAGAGTTCGCACCCCATTCACGGCAACCAGTAGGGCGGCAATAAGCGCCGCCCAATCGTCGGCGGCTTCCCAGCCGCGTCCACCGATCAGCGCGATGCTTATTCCGACGAACGCCGCGAGTGAGCTGATCGCATCCGCCCGGTGATGCCATGCGTCGGCGGTGACGGCAGTGCTCCCCACATCCTTGCCCACGCGCGACACTCTCCTGTAGAGGATTTCCTTGACGATGATTACGCCCGCCGCGACGAAAAGCGTGAATGGCGCCGGCAGGTGCTGGGGGGCGAGAATCTCATGAATTGACAGGATCGAGATGCCAACCGCCGCGCCAAGCAGCATCAGCGAGACGACCGCAGCGGCGAGCGGCTCGGCCTTGCCGTGGCCGTATGGGTGGTCCTCGTCGGCGGGACGGGCGGCGATGCTCAGCCCCATCCACACTATCAAAGAAGAAAAAATGTCGGCCGACGATTCAACGGCGTCGGCCACCAGCGCATTGGCGTGACCGACTATGCCCGCAAACAGCTTTACGAGCACCAGGATCGCATTTATCAGCAGGCCGGCCTGCGCCCAGCGGATGCTCCGGCGCGTGGCGCTATCCACTGCAGCTGGCTCTAAAGGTCGGCTGTCTCCAACCGCTCGGCGGCCGCATTGATGCGCGACGCATAAGCCTCCGGATCCTCTCCGGGGACGCGAAGGGGAATCACGAAATCGGGATTCTCCGGCGGATTGGAGAAGGGGGTATTCACGAAGAGGTCTCCGCCGCGGGTGATCACCCCCGCCTCGAAACGATCGATGGCGGTCATCAGGTCATCCAGTTGACCGCTGCTCTCGCGTCCAGTGAGGAGCACTCCCTTCTGCCGCAGCCGCCCAGCCAGCTCGAGCGCAGCTCCATCTCGTTCCTCGCGGCGATGCGGGTCGAGTGCCTCCTGCTGCTCCTCAAAGGATTCCTCAGTCATCCAGCCTCCGTGGTTCGGGATCGCGAACATTAACCTGCAAGTCCCGTGATACCAGTCGTGAAAGCTGCGACATTAAATGAGTTCCGTCGAGGGCAGGTGCAATGTCGCGAGCATTCGTCAAAGAAGATGCCGGT
>DASWBC010000366.1:0-4709 GCA_036390815.1 Gemmatimonadaceae bacterium | reverse complement strand
CGGCCGAGGCGGCAAAGGATGCAGACGCGTTGTTGCTCGCCGTCCACTGGTCGCGTGTCGACGACGTATTGAAAAGGGCGGGCGATGTGTCAGGCAAGGTCATCGTGAGCTGCTCGCTGCCGATGAATGCGGATGACACGGAGCTCGTCATCGCGAACACGTCGTCCGGCTCGGAGGCGCTGGCGAAGAAGGTTCCCAAGGCTCACGTCATCTCCGCGTTCAATACGGTGCCGAGCGAAGTGCTGTTCAGCGTTTTCGAGAGGAAAGGCGGCGAGCCGCGACCGAGTGTCGTGTATTGCGGGGACAACGCAAAGGCGAAGAAGGTGGCTGCTCAATTGATCAGTGACGTTGGGTTCGAGCCGATCGATGCCGGCCCGCTTCGAATCGCCCGATACACCGAGCCATTCACGATGCTCGTCGGTCAGCTCGCCTACGAAGGAGATCGCGGACCAGCGCTGGTATATAGGTTTGAGTGGTTTGACGAACGTGACTAGACTTACGGTTGCGCCGTCCGCTGAGCCTCTGGCGGAGTGGTCCCGCCCGCCGCGCGTCGCCAAAAGATCCACGCGGTGACGGCTATCGCGACCGCGACCGCCGCACCGAACTCGGTCGTCAGCCAGCGCGTCGGTCCGGTGTCCACCGTCACCCGATCAAAGAATCCCTGGATATAGAGGTTGTGCGACGCGTGAAAGATCGCCGCCGGCCACACGCTTCCGGTCCGCAGTCGCAGCCACGCCAGTGGAAAGGAAATCGAGACGACCATCAGCGCGAAGCAAGGAATAGCGTACCACATCGGCGTGCCGGCGTTGTAATCGGCGCCCACGATGATCGGCACGTGCCACGCTGCCCAGATGATGCCGCTTAAGAAGGCCGTCCGGCCAAATGACATCGTGCGCGCCAACGTCGGAACCAGGAAACCACGCCAGCCGAGCTCTTCGCCTGTCGTCGAGAGGAGATTCTGCAGGGTGCCAGCCACGACGAAAACCAGCGCGTTGCCGCTGAATCGCCCGAGATCCAGGCGACCGAGTCCGGTCAACCATACAGACCCATACGCCACCGACGCGTACACCAGAGGTATGACGTAGCCGATGATTGCCCAGCGCGTCGTGGTCTTCTTCCACGTCCAGCCTTCTCCGCGCACATTGTGCTGATAAACAAGTCGCGTCGAGAGCGCGCTGACCGCCGGGCACCACATCAACAGCAGTACGTACAGCCCACCATGCGCCGCGACGCTTCCCGCGGAGATGATCAACCACCAGAACACCGAGCTCAGCGCGAGCGTGATGATGAGGAATGTGGCCAGTTGCGCACCTGGACGGGCGCGATTTGCTGTTTCCGTGTCCAGAGTCCACTCCTTGTCAGAGACGATTCCCGCCGCACGTCGCAGTTGGCTAAAAATGCCCGCATATTTCCATTATCTCAAATCAACCGACTATGAAAATCGATCGCCGTGGTTTCCTGGTAGCGTCGTCTTCGGCATTGGTGTTGGGGAAAGGCAAGCTGTCGCCGGCGGCATATGAGCAACCGTCTGAGACTCCGGAGCCGCCCGAGATCAAGGGGAGTATCGAGGCCAGAGACGTAGCGGTCTACACTACCGCCGACAAAACCAATTTTCGCCTCTCGGCTACCGACAAGCTGACGTTCAAGCCTATGGGTCAGCCTCTGGAGACCCAAATCTGCGTTTTTGTCGACCCCTCGAAGAGATCCCAAACATTCCTGGGCATCGGCGGCGCGCTCACGGATGCGTCCGCAGAGACGTACGCCAAACTGCCAGCGGCCAAGCAGCGGGAAATCATGGATGCCTACTTTGATCCCAACAAGGGCATCGGTTACACGCTGGGAAGAACCAACATCCACAGCTGCGATTTCTCTTCCGGCAGCTACACATACGTCAACGAAGGCGACAAGGAGCTCAAGTCCTTCAGCGTCAACCACGACAAACAATTCCGCATTCCGTTCATCAAGCGGGCGATGGCCACGGCTGGAGGGAAGCTCACTCTTTTTGGCAGCCCATGGAGTCCGCCGGCGTTCATGAAGACCAACAACGACATGCTGCACGGTGGAAAACTGAGACCGGAGCTCGCTCAGTCCTGGGCCAACTACTATACGAAGTTCATCAAGGCCTACGAGCGGGAAGGAATCCCAATCTGGGGCATCAGCGTTCAGAACGAGCCCATGGCGACGCAACGATGGGAGTCCTGCATCTACTCAGCGGAAGACGAGCGGGACTTCCTGAAGAACTTCCTCGGCCCCACTATGAATCGGGCGGGCCTGGGCGAAAAGAAGATCATCGCCTGGGATCACAATCGCGATCTCATCTACCAGAGAGTCAGCACCATCATGGCCGACCCCAAAGCCGCCCAATATGTGTGGGGCATCGGTTTCCACTGGTACGAGCCGTGGAGCGGTGGCGACCAGATGTTCGACAACGTCAAGCTCGTGAACGAGACTTTCCCGGACAAAAAACTGATCTTCACCGAAGGTTGCGTCGATTCCTTCAAAGCCGAGGATCTCCACAACTGGAGATTGGGCGAAGCCTACGGACGCTCGATGATCAACGATTTCAACGACGGTGCCGTCGGCTGGACGGACTGGAACGTGTTGCTGGACGAACAAGGTGGGCCGAATCACGTCGGCAACTTCTGCTTCGCCCCGGTTCACGCCGATACGAAAACCGGTGAGATCACCTACACAAACTCGTATTACTACATCGGACACTTTTCAAAATTTGTCCGTCCGGGCGCGAGGAGAATCGCCAGCGCGCCCAGCAGAAGTGCGCTCCTTTCCGCCGCCTTCGTCAATCCTGATGGAAAGGTGTCGGTTGTTGTAATGAACAAAACCGATCAGAAGATCTCTTACAATCTCTGGCTGGACGGCAACGCGGCTGAGGTCAGCAGCTTGCCACATTCGATTCAGACCCTCGTGTTCTGACGTTGGGAGCAGCACCGTTTTCGCACGATAGAAGCAGCAAAGGAGCAACCGATGAGTAAGGCAACGCTCGGCGGCCGGTTCACTTTTCCCGGCACCTCATTGACAGTCGACCGGATAGGGTACGGCGCGATGCAGCTGGCCGGCCCCGGGGTATGGGGTCCGCCGAAGGACCCGGACGCCGCTGTCGCCGTCCTTCGCGAAGCTGTTGCCTCCGGCGTGAATCACATCGACACGTCCGACTACTACGGCCCGCACGTCACCAATCAGATCATCCGTCAGGCGTTGCATCCATACCCGACGGGTCTGGTGATCGTCACAAAGCTCGGAGGTCGCCGTCCACCCGACCGGTCGTGGCAGACGGCCAACTCGCCTGATGAACTGATCGCCGGCGTCCACGATAACCTCCGCAACCTCGGCCTCGACGCACTCGACATCGTCAACTATCGAGTGATGGGATCCGGCCTCGGTGTCGGCGAAGGGTCTGTCGCCGAACAGGTGACAGCGCTCGCTGAACTCCAGCGGAAGGGACTGGTCCGCTATATCGGCCTGAGTAACGCCACTGCCACCCAGCTAGCCGAGGCGCAGACGATCACCGACATCGTGTGCGTGCAGAACAATTACAATCTCGCTCACCGCCACGACGACGCCCTGATCGACGACCTTGCCCGACACAACATCGCGTACGTTCCGTTCTTTCCGCTCGGCGGATTCACTCCGCTGCAGTCGTCAACGCTGTCGACCGTCGCGGAACAGCTCGGAGCCACGCCGATGCAGGTCGCGCTCGCATGGCTGCTGCACAGGTCACCGAACATCCTGTTGATCCCCGGCACATCGTCACTCGCCCACCTCCGCGAGAACCTGGCCGCCGGACGATTAGCTCTGTCGTCGGAAGTGTTGGCGGAGTTGGATGGGATTGCCGCTGCGCCGATGTCGATGAAGCATTAGTTGGCGGTGTCCCCTGGTCCTTCGCTGAGCCCAGCCGTCAACATCCGCCCAGCAACGGCGACAGACCTCACGAAGATTGGCCGACTGGGTGCGCTCCTCGTCCGTGAGCACCACGACTTCGACCCCGAGCGCTTTATCGCGGCAACTCCGCGAACGGAGGACCAATACGGCTGGTTCCTCGGGACCCAGCTCGAGGAGCCGAACATCGTGATCCTTGTGGCCGAGCGGGATGGGAAGGTGATTGGCTATACGTACTCGGGCATTGAAGGCACTGATTACATGTCGCTGCGCGGGCCGGCGGGTGTGATGTACGACATCGTCGTCGACCCCGACTATCGGCAGCAGGGGGTCGGGCGGCTACTGGTCGATGCGACGCTCGAGGCGCTGAAGAGCAAGGGCGCGCCGCGCGTCGTACTCTCGACGGCGGAGCAGAACGCCGCCGCACAGCGTCTGTTCGATAGTGCTGGCTTCCGGCGAACCATGATCGAGATGACTCGGGAGCTGGACGCTAGGTAATCGCGGCGTCAACCGCTCAGCTGCCGCGGCGCACCCCACGTTCAGTGAAATACTGACGTAGCCGTTCGGGGTCGGCACCCGGATCGGCGAGCGCGACGTCGTGCCCGGCTCTGCCGTTCTGTCGATGATTCGCACCCTGACGCCGAGCTTGGTCAACCAGAGTGCGAGCACGAGGCCGGTTGGTCCGCCGCCGGCGATCAGGACAAGCTTGTCGGTCATTGATCCTATATAGCCTTATGATCTGGCGCCCATCTCGCAATGGTCGGCGTTGCCCGCGCCAATCGCCCCTACACTTCCTTGTCTTCAACAACATCCGC
>DASWBC010000365.1:0-1649 GCA_036390815.1 Gemmatimonadaceae bacterium | reverse complement strand
CGGGTCGAATTCTGCGAGCGCTCCGACGTGATCCCCATGCAGATGCGTGAGCAGCACACGGTCGAAGTCGGCAGGCCTGAACCCCCGACGAGCCAATTCCGGAACCAGCGCCTGATCGGAGGAGATGTCAAACCTGGTTCTCGTCACTCCACCTGTAGCACCGGGGCGCGCGCCGGCGTCCACCAGAATCAGTTCGGTCCCGGTCTCGATGATCCAGGACCACATCGGCAATGGCCGGGTCCAACGTGGGTCGCGCCAGATATCGCGGATCAATCCCAGTGGTCCGCCGTGCGCCGGGCTGCCCTCGAGAAATGTGGGCTTGAGCTGAAGAGCTCCGGTTGATACCGCGGTGATTTTGATGGACCGCGGAATGAACGACGTCCGAGTGGCGGGCGCGGGCTCGAGCTTGATCATCAGCTGAGGACTCCTTTCACGTCCGGCTGAATCGTGCAGTGGTAGCGGTAAACCCCCGGCCTCGTCATAACCCGCTGGACCTCGACACTCACGTTGGTGTCGGAGGCGTCGCGCCAGTCTTCCATATCTGGTGGGAACAAGCGGCCAACCGCGCCGTACGCGAAGGTGATGTTCTGGCCAGGCTTCGTTTCAGCGTGGCCGGTCAGGCTCGTCGTCCGCTCGCACGCTGCGATCGCGAGCAGTGCCTCGGCGCCGGTGACTTTGAAATTGGGTGACATTGAATCGACCTCCTGCTTTCGAGTACCTACTGAACTCGCTTGCAATTTGTGTCGATTCGCGGCGGAAGTATTGAATTAGAGCGCTACGAGTTTTTGAACGATTCTGCTGGTTGCGTGACCGCTGTCGGGACCCACGACCGACGGGCTCAACCGGCGATGCAACTTGCACAATTCGACGGATATACCTATGAAATATCAGATGCCAAGACACCCCCTCGCACCACCAGAGCGTCATCGCGGCGAGAGAATCGGCTGGCTTCGAGCGGCAGTGCTCGGCGCCAACGATGGAATCGTCTCCACCGCCAGTCTGATCGTCGGCGTCGCGGCCGCCGAGAGCAGCCGCAGCAACGTTCTGGTGGCGGGCGTCGCGGGTCTGGTGGCGGGCGCAATGTCGATGGCGGCGGGAGAGTACGTTTCCGTAAGCTCGCAGGCCGACACCGAGAGAGCCGACCTCGATCTCGAGAAGCGCGAGCTGGCAGCGATGCCGGAGCTCGAGCTGCGCGAGCTGCAGAAGATCTACATCGAGCGCGGGCTCGATGAAGCGACGGCCATGGAAGTTGCGAAGCAGCTCACCCATCACGATGCGCTTGGCGCCCACGCGCGCGATGAGCTTGGGTTCTCCGAGATCACCTCAGCGCGTCCGATTCAGGCGGCGCTGGCGTCCGCCCTCACGTTTTCTGTCGGAGCAGCATTACCACTCGTCACAGCCACACTGGTGCCGATTGGCAAAGCGATCGTGCTGGTCTCAGTGCTGTCGCTGCTGTTCCTGGCAGTGCTCGGGGCGCTGGCCGCCTGGGCCGGCGGAGCGAGCCGCTGGCGTGGCGCGCTCAGGGTGACTTTCTGGGGCGCCATCGCAATGGCCCTCACGGCGATCGTCGGAAAGCTCTTCGGCACCGTCGTCTGACGCGCGACCTCACCGACGCGTTTCGGCTCTCGGCCGATGAAGTAGTCGCCGCT
>DASWBC010000364.1:0-3018 GCA_036390815.1 Gemmatimonadaceae bacterium | reverse complement strand
TATCTGCTCAACGAAGTGCAGGAGGTTTACCGCCTGCAGGGCGTGAAGATCAACGACAAGCACATTGGCGTGATCGTCAGACAGATGCTCCAGAAGGTGCGCGTGCTCGAGAGTGGAGATACGGAGTTCCTCGAGGGCGAGCACGTCGACAAGCAGACCTTCAGGGAAGCGAACGACAAGGCCAAGAAGCATAAAGAGGAGCCCGCGGTCTCTGAGCCTCTTTTGCTTGGTATAACGAAGGCCAGTCTCACGACCCAGTCGTTCATCTCGGCGGCGAGCTTCCAGGAGACGACGCGCGTTCTCACCGACGCCGCGATCCGCGGCGCGCGGGACGAGCTGCTCGGACTCAAGGAGAACATCATCATCGGTCACCTCATCCCGGCCGGCACAGGCATGTACCGGTACCAGGAAGTGGAGATCGAGGGAGCACCGGTGCCACCAGCGCCCGAGCTTCCCCCGGAGCCGACGATCGCCGAGATCCTGGCGAGCGATACGGAGACGGAGTTCATTCTGCCGGAGACTGTCGCGGTTCCCGAGGAAATCTAGACTCGGGTGGTAGCTGGGTTCTGAGCTGGGTTCTGCCCGGAGCTAGAGGGGATCCAAGTAATGAGTCGGAAGTAGTGAGTCGTAAGTCTGTCAGTGGTTACCAGTTGATCCGCGTTACTGGTAACCACTGATAACGGACCAACTCACGCACTGAGTACTCAGTACTTGGATCCCCTTTCTCTTGGGAAGGAGTTTCTTCGCGGAATCGTGCCATCCCTCGCAGGGGAGTTGTGCCGGTAGATCCGCCTCCAACTCGCGGGCGGATTGCGAAGCGAATAGAACACTGACAACATCCCCGTGACGGAGCTGATCCGTTGCGGGGATGTTTTGCTTGTGCCGGTTATCAGGAGAGATTCGTGCGCGGTTTTCCGCGGACGATTTCCCTACATTCAATAGATGGACCTATACATCTTCTGTGTGGTTCTCGGAGCCGCTGGTATGGCTGCCATGGCGTTCCTCGGTTTTGCGAGCAGCCACGGTGGCGCACATCACAGCCACGACACGAGCGGCCACGAGATGCACGGGATCGGCGCGCCTCACGCTCACTCGATTGCTGGCCCGTCGCACATCCACTCGGTCGCCCCGTCACATGGGGTCGCGCACGGCCACGAGCTTCATCAGGCTGGCTGGAGGTCGAGTATCTGGTCGTGGCTTTCGCCGCGGGTGTTGTTCAACTTCCTCGTCGGGTTCGGCGCCACGGGATTGATCGTGGAGCGGCTCGTCGGCCCCGTTCTGGCGCTGCCGATCGCGGTTGTCGGTGGGATCAGCTTCGAGGCGTTCGTAGTCCGGCCACTGTTCAACTCACTCTTCCGATTCGAATCCCAGCCCGCGCAGACGCTTGAATCAGCGCTGATGTCGGAAGGGCGTGCGGTGACGGGATTCGATGCCAATGGCAATGGATTGATTTCGCTGGAGCTGGGGGGCGAAGTAGTACAGGTGCTCGGTACCCAACTGACCGACGAGCGCGCCGCCGGGGTTAGAATCCGCGCCGGTGACATCGTCCGTATAGAAGAAGTAGACGATACCCGTAATCGTTGTACGGTGTCGCGAATCGGTCTCGGTGAGCCCGATTCGCGCGACGCCGACCGCCAATAAAAGGAACAGACTCACATGACACAAATGCTGATAATCATCGCGGCCGTCCTGGTCGGAGTGCTCGGAGTAATTCCGCTCATTGTCTCTTCGTTCCTCCGCAACGTCGAAGCGGGAACGATTCGGATGGTGAGCTGGGTGCAGGGGCGCACCGTCATCTATCGCGGGCCGGGGAAGTCGAAGGAGGTACCTCTCCTCACTACCGGTACAACTCTTTCCAGTAAGGCGATCAACGTCGACCTGGACATCACTGACCAGACGGCGGATCTCGACCGCAACGGAACTCCGCAGCCGATCAAGGTTCGCATTCTGGCGAGCGCGATCGTCTCCGTGGGCGACACCGATGTCCTGATCAAGACCGCGGCAAACCGGTTCTTTTCCAAGGACGCGGCGGACCAGGCGAACATTCTCATCGATCTTCTTTCCAGCTCGGCCCGTAGAGCGATCAACCTCCTTACGCACGATCAGTTGTTCTCGGCCAAGACCGCCCCTCAGCTCTACTCCGGAGGTCAGACGCCGGCGTTGGGCGCTGGCTCGAGTCAAAGCGGGGCCGTGGTCGCTCCGACCCATCCAGCGGGGATTACGCGCGCCGCGGAGGTTGCGCTTCAGGGAATGGAAGACGACGACGATCCGCTCGCCGTGATCATCCGGAAGGCGTGCTCCAGAGAGCTGACCGACCTCGGCCTCACGTTCAACTCGCTCAACATCAAGGTCGTCCAGTCCGAAGTGGCCGAGTCGCGCCGAAGACAATCGGCAGCGGAAGCACAGGCGAACGCCGACATCGTGACAGCGCAGCAGGCGCGCCGGGCCAAGGACGCGCAGCTCGAAGCCGAACGTGTGATCTCGGACAAACAACGCGAGCTGGAGCAGACGAAGGCGGCCAACGCAGCGCTCATTGCCGAAGCGGAGGCCAAGAAGCAGACGGCGCTCGGCGTTCAGCGTGTCGCGGAGCTCGAGGCGACGCAGATCGCGCAGGCCCGTGCGGACGCGGAGCGGATGCGCATCGACGCGGAAGCCCGCGCCAAGGCAGAAGCGATTCGCATCACCACCGTCGCGCAGGCCAACGCCGAAAGCATTCAGAAAGTGAATGAGGCGATCAAGTCCGGCGGCGAGAGCTACTTCCGGTACCGGCAGATCGAGATGATTCCGCAAATCGCGCCAATGATCGCCGAGGCGCTCGGAAAGGCGAGGCTGGTGACGATCTCGGGGGATTCAGCGGAGGGAGGTGCCGCTCAGTCGGCGACGAGCAACATCACCAGTGTGATTCAGACGGTGCTTGCGGCGCAGCTCGTGGCGGGGAGCGGCATGCTGCAGCAAGGGGATAACACCCCCGAAAAAGGTGAGGTGCGTGACAATGGACGTCAGGCACCGGCCGCCGTT
>DASWBC010000363.1:0-3266 GCA_036390815.1 Gemmatimonadaceae bacterium | reverse complement strand
AACGCCGTGGGGGTTGGAACAGTTCGAATTCCGACGCAATGAGATGCGCAGCGTGCGAATCGAAGATTCTTAATGATGGTACGGATGCCGAATCATCCAGGTGAGGATGATAAAGAGCGCGCCACGCTTGCGTTTTCCGCGAAGCCGCGATCAAGATGAACTACACAACATCGTCGAGCGATCGGTCATCCTGTGCACCGGCGACACGTTCTCGATCGACGAAGCCTGGCTGTCGAGCCAGGCCCCTCAGCATCACGCCGGGCGGGACACATCTCGCGGTATTGGGCAACGGCCAGAAACTCCAGGTGAGCCGGCTGCAGTCTCGTATTCATCGCGAACGATTCCTCAAGCTCTGAACGGTTCCGCTCGCTGGCGCAGGTCGCCCACTTGTGTCGCTTACACGGCCATCCATTCGAAACACCACGACACGATTGAGCCCGGTCAGTAGTCTCCCGCCGACCAATGCCTGTCGCGCGGCAGCAGCTTTTCTCCCATCTCGGGAGACCTGGTGCTGGAAAGGTCTATCGAGGGTCTCGCAAGCGACTCCGACATCTAAAATGGCGCGAACACACGCCGGTAGAGTTCTGGGTCTTGGTTGTAATCGTGATCCTGATGCTGCTCGTCGTGATTCCCTGGCTCATCAATCATCCTCCAGCGGAGCATCACCACGAGACGGGTGCGACCCTCTCGCGATGCTGAACAGCGTTCGCGGTGGCAAAAGCAACGGTTCACAGAACCGGTGCCTGCCGAAGGCCCGATCGTGAGGCAGATCCGGCGGGCGTCGTGTGTCTTCAACGCGCGAGTGGCCAGAGACATGGACGCCGGCTCATGCGAGCAAAGCGGCGTGCGCCAATCAGTTGCCGGCATCGCTGTCGCCGAAAAGAACCGCTGCATTCGGACCAGCGCTCCGGGCGCGTGGACCGTCGCCGTTCGGTGCCAATCTTCAAGGCCGGCAGGGACAATTTCAGGGACAATCGAGGCGACACTCGGCGGATGCGTAAGTCGCGATCTCGTTTATACTTAGCTTTCTCGCCGCGGTGAGGTGGCCGAGAGGCTGAAGGCGGCGGTTTGCTAAACCGTTATACGGCCCAAAAGCTGTATCCAGGGTTCGAATCCCTGCCTCACCGCCAGTTTACTGCCCGTCTTTATTGATCGTTTTTCCTCTCAAGAGCCCGTCTCCACACCGTCTCCAAAACGTTGTACGGCGCGGTTGACCTGCGTCGCTCCCGCGGGCTGCTCGAGCAGTCGGATCGCCGCGTCGAGCGCTGCCGGACTCAGGTGCATGTAGCACTGCGTCATCGACAGATCCATGTGCCCGGCCAGCTCCTGAATCGCCCTTGCAGGCGCACCACGCATCGCCAAGTGCGAGCAGAACGTGTGACGGAGGATGTGTACGCCGCCGTGCATCAACCCCGCCTTGCGGGCCGCTCGCTTGGCCCGCGTTTGCACGATCTGCCGAGTCAGCGGCTCGGTGTCGTCCTGGCAGAGCACGCGAGTGCTCCGTAGGTGCCGATGCCCTCCGAGCGCCGCCGCTAGTCGTCTCGTGAGCGGCAGGTGACGGAGGCGCCCACTCTTGGGCGTCGTCACCTGACCGTTCCAGTCGGACCGGCGGACGCAGAGTTGGCGGTTCACGAGATCCACGTCGGTCCACTCCAGCGCGATCATCTCGCCGCACCGTAATCCCCGCCTCACCGCCCAACAGCACGATGAGGTGAGTGCGCGGGTCGAGGATGCGCGCTGCTTCGACGAGTCGCTCGTACGCTCCGAAGTCGTAGAACTTCGTCGAGCCCTTCGTCACCGGCAGGAGCTTCACCGCGCATGGCATGCGCTCGATGACCTCCCACTCAACCGCCTTCTTCAGCAGCACGCTCGACACGGCCAGGATGTTGTTGACCGTCTTGGGCGACTTCGCCTCCAGATTGCGCTTGAGACGCTGCACGTCTTCGCTCTTGATCGCATCGAGCTTCTTGTGGCCCAACGCCGGCAACAGGTGCATCCGCAGGATCATTTCCTTCGCCGTGTCGGGGCCTCCTTTCGTGGCGTGTGCTGCGCTGGATCCATGAGTCCCTGAAACAGGATGCGTTCGCGACCTTCGGCCCAGCGCATGGCGGCCGATCGTGACGACATCGGAGCGCGCTTGCGCTCCCGAAGTCGCCGCGTGCCGTCAGGCGTGACGACACGGATGTTGATTTCCCAGCCGCCTCTCCGATACGGACGGATTGTGACGCTCATCGCCAGTTCCTCTGGCGATGGCGCGCGCTTCTGGTGCAGCCGGTCTACCAGTTCTGCGCTGCGCACCAGGACGCGGCCGCGAATGCGCACGACGCCCGGCAGTTGGCGCCGCGCGATCATCGCGTAGGTCGCACGGCGGCTCGTGCGCAGCAGATCGGCGGCCTCGTCGACGTTCAGCAGCATCGGCAGGTGCGTCGCCGATCGACTCTCGTGGTCCGTCGCGTGTTCCGTAGCAGGCGAGGTGTTCATCGCGCGCCCTCCGAGCACAGGTGGCCGGCTGTTCGCGGGCCGAGTTGTTGGGAGACTTCGCGCGTGCGCGCCAGCCCTCAGACGCCCACGCGTGTTCCAATCGTCCTCAGCAGCGACGAGGTCAGGGCAGTGCTGAAACAGTTGCGCTCCAGGATCCGGCCCGCGCGATTCGCGGTCGCCACTTCAAAGACATCCTTTGCCAAGTCCACTGCGACCGTCGTAGCATCCATGTCGGCCTCCTCTTCGTTCAGCTTGTTGAACCCAAGCCTTTTCCGCGGCACATGATGCCGCGAACGAAGGGGGAGGAGCCCATACCAATCATTGGAGCCGTCGCGCCCGGCGGTCGCGATCATGTCAATGGCGCGCGGCTCAAGCCGCACGTTAGGCGCACTCGATTCCAGCATGCAGGAAACCAAGAAAGAAGAACTCGGCACGTGGGATTCGGCAGAACCCGGGAGAGCCACCCGCTGGCTTTCCCACGCCACCGTCCCGTGGTGGATTGCGGGCGGTTGGGCGCTTGATCTCTTTCTCAACGAGACCAGCCGCGTTCACGCGGATCTCGATGTCGGCGTACTTCGTCGCGACATTGGCGCTGTGCTCGCGGCCTTATCGGGATGGGAGTACTTTGAAGCAAGCCAGGGAAGGCTGACTCGTCTACCGACTGGCACCTTGCCGCAAGTGCACGTGCATTCGCTATGGTGTCGACCGGTGGGCACGATGCGTTGGGGCCTGGAAATCGTGCTCGACGAATCGGATGGAGAGTTCTGGCTGTTTCGAAGAGAACG
>DASWBC010000362.1:0-11469 GCA_036390815.1 Gemmatimonadaceae bacterium | reverse complement strand
CAAGACTGTTGTCACCACGCCGGGTGATTCAAAGAGCGCGGCCGCGCCAGCGACCTCGTTCGGAGCTGAGATTGCCGGCTCTCCGGTGCTGAGCGGGCTTTCCGTTGTATTCCTCATCTGGGCGGCTGTTCTTCTCGCGATCGCCGTATCGCTTGGTTATGCGACGCTGATGGTTCACCGGATCGTCAATCGCGCCCGTGCGCTCGACACCCCGGATTGGCTCACGCCACTCTTCGAGGTGTCGGACAGGCTGGCGCTCGACGAGCCGCCAAGACTGCTTCGCAGTGAAGACGCGAAGATGCCATTTGCGTGTGGGGTTTTCAAACCCACGATCGTTCTTCCCGCGGAGTGCGACTCGTGGTCGCTCGACCGCCGGCGCGCGGTGCTGCTCCACGAGCTGGCGCACGTCCGTCGTCACGATCTCGTCGGACACACGCTCGGCCGCCTGGCCTGCGCTGTCTATTGGTTTCATCCGCTCGTCTGGACCGCCGCGAAACAGCTACGCTCCGAGAGCGAGCGGGCGTGCGACGATCTCGCACTCGCCTGCGGCGCGCGCGCGACCGATTATGCCGAACATCTGCTTGATATCGTCACGAGCGTGAGACGCGATGCGACGCCATCGGTTGCGCTCGCGATGGCGCGGCGCAAGGATTTCGAGGGACGCATGCTCGCGATCCTGGACCCGGAGCTTCGCCACTCGAGCCCGAGCCGCAGGCAATCGGCGGCGTTGATTGGATCTCTGGCGCTCATCTCCATAGTGGTCGGTGCGGCGGCGCCTGCGCCGCGCGCCCACGCCGTTCACGCGCAGGGTCCGGTAGCAACGGGGCAGGGAATCGAGCTGCTGAATTCGCAGAAGTCGGAGGTGAAGGGCTATCCCGATTCCCGCGAGATCATTGACGGCTCGAAGATCCATCAGAAGACCGAGACGGTAATGAGCCAGAACACGCAGACGATTACGAACACGCAGACAAGCAGTCGAATCCAGGAAAACGTGGCCAAGGTCGCCGAGCAGGCGATTCAGCTAGGCACCTCGGCCGCGTCCCGCGCACTGGTCCAGCTGATACATCAGGGCGGTGCGAAGGCGGGCAAGGATAGCGATGAGCGTCCGGTTCTTCTCGCCAAAATCCTCGCGACCGATACGAGCTCCAGCCTGCGAAGGATCGCGGCGTGGGGCCTGGCCGAGTACGCTGACTCACAGATCGCGGCGGACGCTCTCGCCAATGCGCTTCGCCACGATGCCGATCCCACCGTAAGGGAGATGGCTGCGTGGTCGCTGGCGGAGGGCGATCACAGATCGATAGCGGTGGAGGCATTGTCCGCGGCGCTGCGAACAGACGCCAACACGCAGGTTCGCGCGACAGCGGCGTGGGCGCTTGGCAACGTCGGCGATCGGTCGTCCGCGGATGCGCTTTCCGCGGCGCTATCCGACGCCAGTCCGGAGGTTCGGAAGCGCGCCTTGTGGGCGCTCGGCAACTCGGACCTGAAGCAGGCGCCACCCAAGGTCATCGCGATGTTGAGCGAGAAGGACCCCGAGTTGCGTGAGCTGGCGGCGTGGGTGCTGTACGAGATCGAGGATCCCGCTTCCATACCCGCGCTTGAAGCAGCCCTCGCGCGCGAACCGGACAAGGAGCTGCAGATCGACTACATCCGCGCTCTTGCCGCGGTCGGTGAGAAATCGGTGGCCGCGCTGAAGGGATTGCTCGAATCCAAGGATCCGGAGATCAGAACGATCGCCGTGAAGGCGCTGGCGGGAGGAAACGCCACTGGTCCGTGGCCTCGGCCCTGGCCAGAGCCGCGCCCCTTTCCGAATTGAGAATCGGAGAGGGCGCTGAGGAAAGCGCCCTCTCTTTTGAGCCTTAGTGCTGATTTTTCAACCTACCCCGCACGACAGGCGGGCACAATGAACGGAGTAATCATGCAGCGAATAATTGGATTGGCCGTAGCGACATTTGCCTTCTCGACATTGAGCGGTGTGCCCGCGGTCGCTAACAGCTCGAGAACAGGCGACGCAAGTGCGCTCGCTCAAGTGCGGACTCAGAGTTTCGGGCGCCTGTTCGATCAAGGCCGTCACCGCGGTACGCCGATCGATGTCGCCGCGTTGCTGACCGCCGCCCGGGGTGCGCCGCCGGCAATCTGTCTCCTCGCGTCCCAGGCCGTTCGCGGTTGGGGATGGGGCGGCGGGAGCGATGCGCCAGCTACTCCGCTCTCACCCGCAAGCGTAACGACGGGCGGTGATGACTATGAGTCGGACGCGATGCCGGCTGCGGACATTCAACGTCTGCTCACGGGGCTATCGTCCGACGACGCGTGCGTGCGCGAGCTGTCGGTTCGCCTCATCGGAACGCAGAAGGCCGAGTTGGTGGGCGGCGAGCTGGTGACGCGGCTGGGCTCGACCGATCCGGCGCTGCGATCAGTCGCCGCGCTCGGCCTGGGACTCGTAGAAGCGCAGAATGGTGTCGATCCACTCATTCGCACTCTGCGCGATGCTTCCATCGATGTCCGCGCCAACTCGGCGTGGGCACTCGGGCGCATCGAGAACGGCCGTGCTTTGAAACCTCTCGTCGGCCTTTTCACCGACGATGCGGAAAAAGTGCGCCTGGCTGCCGTGGCGTCCGTAGGGCACATGGATTCGACGAGCACCGTTCCACTCCTGATTCGTGTCGTGCGCCAGGACAATTCACCGGCTGTGCGCAGGGTTGCTGCGTGGGCGCTCGGGAATCTCGAGGCGCGCGAGGCGGTCGATGCGCTGAGCGAAACGCTGGCTCACGATACGGACGCGCGGGTACGTGAGATGAGCGCGTGGGCGCTCGGAAACATCGAGGACCGGCGTGGTGTTGCGGCACTCGCAGCAGCGATCCGCAGTGACGCCGAAGATCGTGTGCGCGAAACGGCGGTGTGGGGTCTCGGAAACATCGGCGACCATTCTTCGATCGATATCCTGGGAGCCGCCACGGCTGACCGCAGCGCGAACGTGCGCGGTACGGCGGCATGGGCGATCGGCCAGATCGATGAGAGTGGGGCGAAGGCACCAGCCGGATTGCTCCGACTATTGAGCGACGAAAGCGCAGACACGCGTCTCAAGGCAGCGTGGGCCCTTGGCCAGATCGAGGATGCCGGCGCACTGCCCGCCATCCGCGACGCGCTCAAGGCCGAGAAGAACGATCACGTCCGCCGCGGACTCATTCGCGCGCTCATGAAATCAGGGGAGAGCTCGCAGACGACGCTCACTCAGCTTCTCAGCTCGAGCGATCCACAGATCCGCGAGGCAGCGGTGCGCGGAATCGCCGGCGCGCGCTCATTCGACCCGTGGCCGTGGCCCTGGCCGCGTCCGCGTCCATTCCCGTGAGATCGAGTATGTCGAACCTTGAATTCAAACCCGAGCGTCGCGACCGGCGTGTGAACCTGACCGGTCGCGGGTGGATCTCGATGGCGCTCGTGCTGACGGCGGCATGTTCAGGAGAGACTCCTGTGACGCCACTCTCGCGGCCGCAAGTTTCCACTCCGACGTCGCGGGAACAGAACTTCTCGTTCTCGATCTCGCCGGCTGATCGCACCGTACGTGTCCAATTCACCCGTGTTCGATCCGATGGCATCGAATCGGTGAGCTCGTTCATGCAGCGGATGTTCGCGAGTGCAGATTCGGCGGGCGCGACGAGGCTGGTGCTCGATCTTCGATCTACGAGGGGCGGGGACGCGTTCCTGATTGTGCCGCTGTTGAAGGGCGTTCTTGCCCGCGCGCACTTCGCCCAGCGCGGCGGACTCGTCGTGATTGTCGGACCGGAGAGTTTTTCGCCAAGTCAGACCGCGGCGACGCTCTTGCAGGTGTACGCGAACCCGATTTTCGTACGCGATGCACCTTGACCGGATTCCATGCGCCGATCGATCATCTTCCTGCTGACGGTGTGTGCGAGCACTGCGCCGCAAATGGCGGCGGCGCAGGCCTCTCCGCAGCTGGCGGCGTGCCGCGATCGACGTCATGCGCTCAAGGATGCGCTCGCGGACATTCAAAGGCGGCAACGCAACGTCGGCCTGAGCGCCCTGGTGATGCTCGGCGGCGAGACAGTGATTGCCGAGAATCTCGGGTATGCTGATCTCGAGAATCGCGTACCGGTAACGAACGAGACTCGCTTCGGCGTTGCCAGCATCACCAAGGCGTTTACGGGACTTGCCCTTCTCAAGCTCCATGAGGCGGGCCGCATCGATCTCGATGCACCGATCCAGCGGTACGTGTCAGCATTCCCGGTCAAGCCCGGTGGGGTGATCACGCCGAGGCTGTTGGCGGCTCACCTCGCGGGCATACGGCATTGGGGCCAGGAGAGAAACGCGGCGCTCTATGCGCGACACTTTGACGACGTGAACGACGTGCTTGCGTTGTTCAAGGATGACACGCTTGTCGCTCCGCCCGGCACAAAGGCGAGCTACTCCAGTTACGGATACAACCTGATCGCCGCGGCGATTCAGTCGGCATCCGGAGTGAAGTATCAGGACTACGTGAATCGCGAAATCATATCGCGCCTGGATCTCAAGAACACTGGCTTCGACGACGTGCGGCGCGTTTTGCCAAACCGGGCGCGCCGGTACTCGTACTTCGACCCATGGACGTTTGCCGTCGATTCAAACGCGGTCTACCGGGTGCCCGAGTGGGACTACAGCCACAACATCGCCGGCGGGAACATGTACTCCACCGCGGCCGATCTCGCGCGATTCGGGAGAGCGATAGAGCGTCCGGGTCTCCTGTCGAAGGAATCTCTCGAACTCCTTTACCGCCGACCGAAGGTCGGAACCGTCCAGGCGCCGATGTCTTTCGGTTTCTACGTCAGCGACTCTACCTCGCCGCACCGCCGGCTGAACATCGGTGGCTCGAACGCTGGCCTTCAGGCGGGGTTGTTTGTTTATCCCGACGACGATCTCATCATCGTGGTGCTGGCTAACACGTGGGGAATTGGATCCAACTCGGGCGAGATGAACGGCATATTGCTCTCGCGTCTAGCCGCGATCTGTATGGGTTGGCCACAGCCGCCGCCAGTGAAGTGAGCTGATCGCGGCCGCCAATCGGGGAACAGATGAAGGGCATGCGCGTTCGAGAAATCTGGCGCATGCGCCAATCAGGCCTCACTCGGGATCCGGCAACTATGGCGTAAAACGACTGGCACCCTGATATTCGAACCCCTCCCTTTCGGAGACAGTCCCCATGGTGGCTGAGACTCCTCGCGTGCGCGCTGCGGCCGACCTTATCGCATTGGGTTGCTGGTTGTCATCCTCGCTACGCCTCACTGGCGTCGCAGCTTCGTTCGCCGCGGGGCTCCTGACAGGCGCCGCGGGCGCTCAGACCTCAGACTCGGCGAAACGCGCGGACGTCCCTGCGTTCTTTCAGTCCCAGGATCCAATCGAGGTGACTTTCACCACCAACATCGGAAAGATCCGTGGGGACAAACGCGAAAATCCCCCATGGCGTCCGGCCACTCTCACCTACAGGGGCACAGAGGGTAGTCTCGTCACCGTTCCAGTCAAGGCGCGTACGCGCGGCATCTGGCGACTGAAGATGTGCGAATTCCCTCCCCTCCGTCTCAACTTCAGCGGAGAGACGACAAAGGGGACGATCTTCCAAAAGCTCGATAAGCCCAAGCTTGTCAGCTACTGCCATGACATGGACTCGTACGAGCAATACATCCTTCAGGAGTACCAGCTGTACCGCATCTACCAGCTGCTCACCCCGGTGAGCCACAAGGCGCGGCTGCTGAAGCTCGCGTATGCGGACAGCGCCGACGGAAAGGTGCGCGCACGGCGATACGGCATCGTGATGGAAGAACCGCACGCACTTGCCGCGCGTTTGGGCGGAAACGTTATCGAGCAGAAGGGAGCCAGGGCGAGCGACCTCGACCCTCTACAGGACGCTTTATTCGGGGTGTTCCAGTATTTCATCGGGAACACCGATTTCTCCGTAGCAGGCCTTCACAATGTCGAGCTCTTCTTCAGCAGCACCGGCGGTGTGATGCCCATCGCCTATGATTTCGATTTTGCCGGTGCCGTGAATGCGCGTTACGCCGTACCCGATTCGACTCTTCGGATTGCGAGCGTCCGCCAGCGTTTGTTCCGGGGCTACTGCACGGATGCCGAGTCGTACGGGAAGGCGTTTGCCATCTTCAACGAGAAGAAGCCCGAGATTTACGCGTTGTACAGTGATTCAATCGGCAAGTTGATGGACCGCGGTACTGTTAAAGAAACCCTCCGCTATTTCGACGAGTTCTACGACACCATCAACAACCAGCGCGCGGCGAAGAGATCGATAATCGAGTCCTGTATCGGACGTAACTGATCACGCGCCGTCGAGAGCTCTGGCGCGACGCGGATCCCCCTTGCAGCCAAAATGAGGACCGAGCCGCGCCAGTTCCCTTCCAAGCGTTAAGTCTGCGGGGTGCAGTTGTCGGTTCCCGCCTTGATAACCTCATCTATGTAAAAGCGGATCGCGTTCGGATACCCCGAATCGCATGAGTCCTGCGAAAGCCGCCGCGTCTGTGGCCAACGGATCGCGGGCTTCGCGCATTGTTGTTCCGTCAACGGAATACTCAGCCGTCGCGTACTCATCTTGGAAGCCGGACATGAGGGCGAGGGCACAGTCCGAGCCCCAAATCCCGGGACGGGCGCTTGCTCGGATCTTACCAGCGGTCACCAAATCTTCGATCATCACTCGCGCGATACGCGTTGGCGCTCCTGGTCACCGGGATCGCGCTCGCCGCGACACTGGTTCTGCGGCGCGACGGGCCCACGCCGGCATTTCTTTTCTTCGTGCCGGCGGTGGCGATTTCGGCGTGGTACGGCGGCCCCGGTCCCGCCACATTGGCGACCGGCCTATCGCTCCTTCTGATCGACTTGAACTTTCTTGCGCCCGGTGGCTCGCTGCTGATCGACCGCATCGAGGCGCTCGAGATCATCGCCTTCGTCATCGTCGCGGCGACGATTACGACGACGATGGGGGCGTTGCATCACGCGCGGACGCTGGCCGAATCGCGTGCGGCGGAGCTCAAGCGCCTCAACGAACAGGTGGGCCGCAACTACGACGCCGAGCGCGAGAAACGCCATGTCGCGGAGCTGCTGGCGCAGGCGCGTGAGGAAGTACTCCGTGTCGTGGCGCACGATCTGCGCAATCCGCTCAGTACCATCATCACCAGCACCGACATGCTGCTCCAGGAAAATCTCGAGCCGGCCCGGCGAACGGAATTGCTGGAGGTCGCGCTTCGAAATGGCAGGCAGATGAACCGGCTAATCGGCGACCTGCTCGACACTGTGCGCATGCACGCGGGCAAGTTCACGCTCGACCTCGAGGATGTGGCGGTGGCAACACTTTTCCGTCAGGCGGAAGAGACATTCAGGCCGATCGCGGAAAAACGCGCGATATACCTCCAGGCTGTTCCGCCTGATGATGAGGTAACTGTTCGCGCGGATCCATTCCGTGTGGCGCAGATCCTGGGAAACATCGTGGGCAACGCGATCAAATTCACGCCGGAGCAGGGGACCGTGACGATACGCGCGGCCGCCAACGGCAATCACGTGGCGATTCACGTCACCGACTCGGGCCCCGGAATCGCACCAGCGGACATCGAGCATCTCTTTGACGATTTCTGGCAGGCACGGCGCAACGATCACCGCGGAGTGGGCCTCGGTCTGGCGATCGCGAAGGGTGTCGTCGAAGCGCACGGTGGAATGATCTGGTGCGACAGCGCGCCCGGTCGCGGAAGCACGTTCTCATTCACGTTGCCACGGGCGGTGACCGCGGGCGCCGGTTGAACTAACGCCCTACTATCGCCAGCACCCGGTCGAAGGACTATCGTTTGCCCATGCCAACGGATTTGATTCCTGCAAGCCGGCGAGCTTGGGCCCTGTTCCTCAGTGCCACGCTTATTGCCGCGGCCACGGCCTGTCGACCCAAGCCAGCGTCCGTGGAAGAGCTCTACACCACCCGCGTGCTCGGACGCAGCTATCTCCAGCGAAACCAACTGCCGGAGGCTGAAACCGAATTCAAGAAGCTCACCAAGCTCGCACCCGACGATCCCCTCGGCTACGCAAACCTCGGACTGACCTACCTCCAGGCCGGTCGCAACGCCGAGGCGGAAAAGCAGCTACGCCGGGCACGAGAGTTGGACCCGGCGAGTACCGAAGTGAGTCTCGCGCTTGCGAGGCTCTACTCGCTTACCGGGCGCCCTTCAGAGGCGCGCGCGACACTCGAGCAGCTCCGCCACGACTCCACGAGCAATGCGCACGTGCTGTATGCGCTCGCGGAGCTCGAGGCCCAGCAATCCGATAGCGCCTCGGTCAAGAGGTACGAAGGTCGATTGAGGGATGTGCTCGCCGTCGCGCCCGCGAATCTCGCCGTTCGACTTAAGCTCGTGGATGCGTTCGCGCGACGCGGCGCGGCCGACAGCGTCGTACAGCAGCTCGAGGAAGTGCTGCGGATTCCGCCTGAGCCTCCAAAGGAGGCAAGGGTGTACCTGGACAGCACGATTCAGCTCCTGCGCTCGGGAAACCTGACGCAGTCGCGAACGACGCTCGACCGGTTCGTTGCCCTGATGAAGGTCACCTCGCCGTATCAGGCGTCGCTGGACAATGTGAAATGGACCGAAGGTCCGATCGCCGGGCGTCCCGTCCTCAGCTTTGCGCCGAAGTCATTCATTACGCTCCGCGGAGCACGAGCACGAGCGAGTGTCGACCTGGCAAAATTCACGGATGCGACGGACGACGCGGGTCTCGGCGGCGCCGAGGTACGCACCGGAGCTGTCGCGGCACCAGAGCGGGGGGTGGGACCGAGCGCGATTGCCACCGGAGACGTGGACGGCGACGGCACGGATGACATATTCGCATCGACGTGGTCATCCGCACAACGGAGGTCCGTCGCGCATCTCTATCGCGTTCAGGGCGGATACGTTCGAGACGTTACGGGGACCTCGGGAATCTCCCTTCTGCAGGGCGCCGCGTACGCGACCTTCGCCGACTACGACAACGACGGCTGGCTGGATCTCTTCGTCATCGGTGGTGAGGGGCGCGGCCATCTATTTCGCAATCGAGGCAACGGGACATTTGAGGACGTGACAGCGAAGGCCGGGGTGGCTGACGTCAGGGGAGCAAGGAAGGCGCTGTTCGTCGACCTCGATCACGATGGGGATCTGGACATCCTTCTCATTGGAAGCGGTCAGCGCACCGTGTACCGCAACAATCTCGACGGAACGTTCACAGAGGCAACGGCGAGCTTCGGTCTCGCCGGCACTGGCGATGCGGGCGATGCAGTCTTCGGCGACTTCGACGGAGATGGGCGCGTCGACCTCTTCATCACGAACGCGCACGGCAGCGACGCACTCTTCCACAACGGGGGCGCACAGCGTTTCAGCGACGTGACCGCGACGAGTGGACTGACGACGAACGGCGGGTCGGGGGCCGCCGCGGTGGGAGATTACAACAACGACGGATTCCTCGATCTCTTCGTCGCGAGCGCGAATGGCGGCGAGCCGGCGCTCTGGCTGAACAAGGGAGATGGCACCTTCGCTCGTGACCGCCGCTCGAGTTCGGTGATGCAGGCGCTCCGCTCAACGCCTGGATTGGCCGCGACGTTTGTGGACTACGACAATGACGGCTGGCTCGATCTCGTTGTGGCTGGTTCCCCGGTCGCGAAGGCGGACGGCGCGGCAATGCTTTTTCTCTTTCGCAACGACCGCACCGGCAAGTTTCTCGATCGGTCGACGTTAGTGCCGGCTCTTGTTCGTGCGGTGGGTGCGTCCGCGATCGCCGCCACGGACGTCGATGATGATGGCGACGAAGATCTGCTGCTGATCGACGCGACGGGCGCGCCACGGCTCCTTCGCAACGACTTCGGGAATAGCAACCTCGCGGTGAACGTCGAGCTCAAGGCACTGCGCACCGGAAGCGGCAAGAACAACGCGTTGGGCATCGGTGCGAAGCTGGAGCTTCGCTCGGGTGAGATCTACCAGACGCGCGTCGCCACCGGTCGCGTGACGCACTTTGGACTGGGGCCGCACCTCAAGGCGGACGTGCTCCGCGTAGAGTGGCCGAACGGTGTGCCGCAGACCATCTACTTCCCGGGATCCGATCAGGACGTCGTCGAGCGCGAAATGCTCAAGGGCTCGTGCGCGCTCGCGTATACCTGGGACGGGAAGCGCTTCCGGTTCGTGACCGATGCGATGTGGCGTAGCGCGCTGGGAATGCCGCTCGGCCTCATGGGCAGCACGAGCGCGTTCGCTCCGGCGGGGGCATCGGAGGAATACCTCCGCATTCCGGGCGACGCGCTCGCGCCGCGCGACGGGCGATACGTCCTCCAGCTCACCGAGGAGCTTTGGGAAACCGCCTACGCAGACGAGATAGGGCTCATCGCGGTCGATCATCCGGATTCGGTGGATGTCTTCGTGGACGAGCGCTTTGTGCCTCCAGGTCCGGTGAAGCTCCGCCTCTTCCAGATCGCGCAGCACCATTTGCCGCTGTCCGCAACCGATGAACGTGGCAACGATGTCCTGCCGGCGCTCCGTGAAACCGACGATGTGTTCGTCTCGAATCTCACGCCAACGAAGTATCAGGGAGTCGTCGAGCCGCACGATCTAATTCTGGATCTGGGAGCAGACGCCGGGCGCCCCGGTTCCATTCTCTTACTGCGTGGATGGATTTATCCAACCGACGCGAGCATCAATGTCGCACTGGGACAGCAGTCGTCGATCAAGATCAGCTCACCGTCGCTCGAGGTGCGCGACGCGAAGGGGCGGTGGAAAACAGCCATTGCGAGCATCGGTTTCCCCTCGGGCAAGAACAAGACGATGATCGTGGATCTGGCAGGGAAGTTCCCGACGGCGGATCATCACGTGCGCATCCGCACCAACATGCAGATCTACTGGGACCAGGCATTCGTCGCCCGCGACCTGGCGAACAGTGGGGCGAAGATGACGACGCTCCAGCCTCTGTCCGCCGATCTGCATTACCGCGGTTTCTCCCGCATGTACCGGAAGGGCGGTCGCTATGGGCCGTATTGGTTTGCCTACGACGACGTCGCGAAGGAGACGCCATGGCGGCCGATCGAGGGGGCGTTCACGCGTTTTGGCGACGTGCTGCCTCTGCTCCGGAGCCCGGATGACATGTACGTCATCATGGGTCCGGGTGACGAGGCGACGATTCAGTTCGATGCGAGCTCCGCGACCGCACTTCCCAAGGGATGGAAGCGCGACTTTCTGCTCTACAGCGATGGGTGGATCAAGGACTCTGATCTGAACACGGCGTTCGGCACCACCGTGGACCCGCTCCCGTATCACTCGGTCAAGTCGTACCCATATGGAGAAGGAGAGGCGTATCCAACCGACTCGCAGCATCAGCGCTATCTGCGCGAGTACGACACGCGCGTTGTGAAGGGACGCGCGATATCGACGCGATGAAAGCCTCGACCGGCCCCAAGGCGCCGCCTGGATGAAGGCAGCTGCTCTC
>DASWBC010000361.1:0-5766 GCA_036390815.1 Gemmatimonadaceae bacterium | reverse complement strand
CAGACGGAGGATAGGGTCGCGCTCCGGGTTATACGCCGCACCGTCCTTCTGGAGCGCCATTCTGAGCCCCGTGAAAACCAAAAACGCTCCGAAGATATAGAGTGTCCACGCGAATCGCGTGACCAAGGCCGATCCGGCGACGATCATGACGCCACGCAGCACCAGTGCGCCGATGATTCCCCAAAACAGCACCCGGTGCTGGTATTTCTCCGGAACGCTGAAGTAGGAGAAGATCAGCACGAACACGAAGATGTTGTCTACGGACAGCGCGTACTCGATGAGGTATCCTGTCAGGAACTCCAGGCCGGACTGCCGACCCATCGCGAGATAGACGGCGAACGCGAAGCAAAGGGAGAGCGCGACCCAGACTCCGCTCCAAATCGCGGCTTCCTTGAGGGAGACCTTCTCCGATCTGCGATGAAGTACGCCGAGGTCTAGCCCGAGAATCGCGAGGACGACGACGTTGAATCCGACCCAGCCCCAGAGGCTGTTCACGACCCGGCTGTCCGGGCGGAACCGATGCGCAGGCTAGCGACGCTCAAGCGCGTCGCGAACGTCGAGAAGGATCTCGAAGTAGAGCTGTTCTCTCCGGTAGGCGAAGTCGAGCGTCGCCATCTGGGTGGCATCACCAGTGGCTTTCGCGCGCTCGAATGCTTCGCGGTACATCTCGTCGAGGTTGTCCAGAATCGTGCTGCGCGTGCGTGACATTGACTTGCTCCCCGGGCCCAAGGCGCCACGATTGTCGATCGACGTGAGACCGGCCAGACGCTCGAGCGCCGTCTCCGGATCCTCGTTCTCGAAAATCAGTTTTTTCGCAGCTCCAAGCGCGAGCCTGCGTGGATTGAAAGGCGATGGTGGCATTGCTACGACGGGTGCTCGATGCGGTGAAAGTTAAGGCAGGAGCTAGAGCCGGTGAAAGACCGCCTCATCAACTGGCTTTCCCTGTTTCAGGTGTTCGACGACGATTCGCTCCAGCAGCGCGGGTGTCACTTCAGAGTACCAGATGCCCTCGGGATACACCACCACGATCGGTCCGTTGCTGCACACGCCAAGGCACGGGGTCTCACCGCGCTTTACGCGCCGCGGGCCATAGAGGAGATCCTCGCGCTGGAGCAGATCGGCCAGCAGCGAGTAGAGCTGGCGCCCGCGCCGATTGGGCGAGCAGAAATCGCCCGTACACACGAGCACGTGACGGGAGTACGGCTCCATTTCCGCCTGTTTTCTGTCACCCATTCAGCAAAGATACACGTGCTTACGGGCGCCCATACTTGCACGGCTTTGGATTCCCGCTGATTATGCTAGAGGAACTCCTTTTTTCAGGATTGGACAATGGGGGCGACAATCACAAGTAATGCATCCGCCGTCGATCCAGGCATCGCCGGCAAGGGTTACGTGCACCCTGAAGTTCTCGTCAGCACGGACTGGCTCGCCGAGCATCTCGACGACCCGGGCGTCAGGATCATTGAAAGCGACGAAGACGTTCTGCTCTACGACATCGGGCACATTCCGGGCGCGCAGAAGGTGGACTGGCATCAGGATCTCAACGATCCGGTGCTTCGCGACTACGTCTCATCGGAGCAATTCGAGAAGCTGCTTCGCGAGAAGGGAATCGACGAGAACACCACGGTGGTGTTTTACGGGGACAAGAACAACTGGTGGGCAGCGTACGCGTTCTGGGTATTCCAGCTGTTCGGGTTCACCAACGCGAAGCTGCTGGACGGCGGACGAATCAAGTGGGAGCAGGAAGGCCGTCCCTTCAACACCGAAGTTCCGCGCCTTCGAGCAACCAGCTACAAGGCGCCGAAGCGATCGGACGAAAAGATCAGGGCTTTCTTCCAGCAGGTGCGAGAGCACTCGGCCAGTGGCAAGCCGCTGATAGACGTGCGCTCACCCGAGGAGTACACGGGGCAGCGCACGCACATGCCCGACTACCCGCAGGAAGGAACCCTGCGGGGTGGCCACATCAAGGGGGCGCGCAGCGTGCCGTGGGCGCGCGCCGCGAATCCGGATGGACGCTTCAAGGATGCGACCGCACTGCGCGCAATCTACGAGCAGGAGAAGGGTCTCAAGAAAGGCGATGACATTGTGGCGTACTGCCGCATCGGTGAGCGATCCTCCCACACCTGGTTCGTGCTCACCTACCTCCTCGGCTACGATCGTGTGAGAAACTACGATGGCAGCTGGACGGAGTGGGGAAATGCGGTCCGCTCTCCGATCGAGAAGGGGCCCGAGAAGTGACAGCTCCGGTCGCGCCCCCGGCCACGAAGCCGCCGTCCCGCGTTCACGTCAGGTGGACAGGCGAGCAGCGCTTCGAAGCAGGGCGTGCAAACGCGCCGACGGCGGTCATCGATGGTAATGGAAAGACGGGGCAGAGTCCGCCGGAGGCTTTGCTCAGCGCGCTCGCGTCGTGCGTGTCAGTGGACGTGGTCGCAATTCTGGCGAAGCGGCGCACTCCAGTGGAGTCCCTCGATATCGATGTCGTGGGGGAACGGGTCGATACGACTCCGCGCCGGTACAAGAACATCACGTTGAACTTCCACATCAAGGGAAAGGGAATCGAGAAGGAACAGGCGCTGCGCGCGATCGAGCTGGCGGCGACCAAGTACTGTTCCGTTCGAGATTCGCTGAGGAGCGATATCTCGGTTGCCTGGACGGTAGAGATTGGGGCGGAGTAGAAGCACGACTGAGAACTGCTAAGAAGCTTGTAGTTTCGAGTTAGGATCGCCTTTTTTTCGCCTTGGACGCTGCCGAGTACGGCGCCCACTTTTTTTCCGTGTCCTCGATCTCCTCGCGCAACCGAAGGTAACTGTCGTAGCGCTCGGCGCTGATCGAGCCCGCGGAAACCGCGCGCCTCACTCCGCAACCGGGCTCGACCCGGTGCGTGCAGTCCCCGAACTTGCACTCCGCGATGTGCGGACGAAATTCGCGGAAGCATTCGTCGAGGTGCTCCGACGCGAGGCCCCACATCCCGACCTCGCGCAGCCCCGCGGTATCCACCACGTAGCCAGCGTCCGGCAACGGATGCAGCAACGCGCCGACAGTCGTGTGTCTGCCTTTATTCACCGATTCGCTGATCTCGCCGACGCGGAGATCCAGGCCCGGATACATGGCGTTCATCAGCGAGGATTTGCCCACCCCCGACGGTCCGGTGAGCACGGACGTCTTTCCCGCCAGCACATCGTGCAGCTCGTCGAGCCCGACGCGCTGCTTGACGCTGGTGAGGTGCACTGGATAGCCGGCCGCCACGTAGTCGGAGAACTCGCGCTCGGTTTCTTCCCTGTCGACCAACTCGATCTTGTTGATGACGATCCGCGACTGAAGTGAATTCCCTTCCGCGATCACCAGAAACCGATCGAGCATTCTGCGATGCGGCTCGGGCTTGGCCGCCGAGAAAACGACGACGACCTGATCGACGTTGGCGGCAACGATGCGCTCGCCCTGCCCTTCTCCGGGTTCGCGCCGGGCGAGCTTCGAATGGCGTGGCAGAATCTCGGCAATGGCCCAGTGGGCGCCCCGCTCATCGATCTCCAGGATGACCCGGTCCCCGACGGCCAGTTTCCTGTCCTGCTTGCGCTCCTGTTTGAGCCTGCCTCGGAGCGATGCCTCGTGCGTCTCACCCGAGTCGGCCCGTACATGCCATACCCCACCCGTCCCCTTGAGCACGACGCCTTCTTTCCGCGTCAACTGGTACCCTCTTGGCGCATCGAATCCCACCAGGGCAGCAGCTTCGCCCGGTTCTCCGTGATCAGCTGGTCCAGGCGTAGCTTCACTTCATTGAGCAACATTGCGCCCACCATTTTGCGTGCGTCGTCCTCGGTCGCCGCAAAAGCGAGGAAGTCCGTCTCCAGGTGCCCGCTCGCAACCGGATCGCCGTGGCCCCACCGCACGAACAGCAGATAGGCTGCGAACGGCCGTTCCTTTTCTCCGCTCGAGTCGGTCACGATCTCGACGCTGTAGGAGGCTCCGTCGCTTCCCTCGAACGCAGCCGGCCGATCGTGCACGGCCATGTATCCGCCGATCGTATTCGGATCGCCCTTCGAAGGATCCGGGGGAAGGAATCTGCCCATCGTCAGCGGCGGCGTTTGCCGACCATCTCCTTGAGCACGTTCCCGGTGAGGAACGCGACGTTGGCGGGTCGCTCGGCGAGGCGGCGCATGAGGTACGGATACCATTGCGTTCCGAATGGAACGTAGACCCGCATGCGGTAGCCGTCGCGGATCAGCTGGTCCTGGAGATCGCGGCGTACACCGTAGAGCATCTGGAACTCGTAGCGCTCGGGCGCGATGTCGTTGGCCTTCGCGAACCGCTTCGCCTCGATGATGATCGCCTCGTCGTGCGTGGCTATACCTGGATAGTTTCCGTGAAGCATTAGCTCGCGCATGCAGCGAACGTAGTTCGTGTCGACGTCCTTCTTGTCAGGAAAGGCGACCGTCTCCGGCTCCTTGTACGCGCCCTTGCAGAGGCGGACGCGCGCTTTCAGCAGAACGGCGCGCTCGACGTCGGTGAATGTGCGGAACAGATAGCTCTGGAGCACGATTCCGACGTTCTGGGGGTACGCCGGATAGAGCCGGCGCTCGAACAGATCGAGCGTCCGCTGGGTGTATTCGCTCGACTCCATGTCGATGCGCACGAACGAGCCGTAATCACGCGCGCGCTGCAGGATCTTATGAACGATCACGATACAGAGGTCCTCGGAGATGTCGAGCCCCATCGCGGTGAGCTTGACGGAAACATTGGCGTCTGCCTTCTGTTCGTGGATGCGATCGAGCATTGCCACGTACGCCTCGCCCGCGGCGTGCGCCTCCGCTTCGTTGTGAACGCTCTCACCCAGTAAGTCGAGCGAAGCTGTGGCTCTGCGCGCGTTGAGCCTGGCGACCGCGCTGAGAGCGCTGTCGATAGTCTCTCCGGCGACGAAGCGGTTGGCGAAACTCTTCGCCACCCTGTTGTTGCGAACGAATTTGAATATCTGCTGCTGGCCGGCGAGATAGAGAAATGCGCTGCGAAGCATCAGTTCTATAGTGGCTGTGTAGTAGACGCGGAAATCCGGCGATTGGCGCCGCGGCCGCGCCGGGATAGATCGAAGATTCTCGTCACCGGGAAGCGACCGCCTTTCTTGAGATCGCGGTCGAACAGATTCCAGGTGGTGAAGCCGTCATCGCTCTCCGGCTCGAGCAGGTAAACGACGAGTGCGCCACGCGGCTGCGCCGTAGACACGATGAACGACTTGGGCGCAAGACTCTGCAATCCCCGCTCCCATCGTCCTTTGAGACGGACCTCGTGGTGTCCCTGAAAAGTCCGGGGAGCGGTGATGATCGAATCGATGAGGAACGCCTCCCCGCGTGCGGTCCAGGCGGAGTCGGAGCGGTCGACACGAATCCCGTGGAGCCGGAGAAGCGTGGCGACCGCGGTGTCCCCGGGCGCAATGACATATGCTGCGGGCGGTGTCCGGTCGAGTGTCGATGTGAACCGGTCGTAGACGGGCATGCGAATCGTTCTGAACCGCCCGCTCCGTCGCTCGCCGCGCGGCACGCCCGGTTGGGTCAGAGAGGAATCTCCGGTCTTCTCCAGATCTTCCTTGATGACATCCATCATCTGAGGCGTGGGGATGAGCTCGGAGCGAATGGCTACGATTTGCAGGGAATCGGAAGACCGGCCCCACGCGAGCGGCTGGCTGTCGGCGCGGGCGGTCAGCGATCTGATCGCGGCTCCTTTTTCCGCTACGAGCGAAAGAGTCTCGTTGACAAAGGCGTACGTGGAAGCAATCCG
>DASWBC010000360.1:0-4370 GCA_036390815.1 Gemmatimonadaceae bacterium | reverse complement strand
GGCAGTCAGTCCTATCTTACGTCCTGACAATGCGATAAGCGGGAGATCCGGGCGGATCACCCCACCCTCTGGCCCTCGAATTCTGAGGAGTGCTGAAGGAGTTCTAGCCACGGATGGCGCCCCGGCAGGGCGACATTTTGTTGCGCGGACTCCGAAAAGGGGTCCGCGTTTCTGTTTTCCTTGAGTAAAGAGGCTCGTATCCAGGACACCACCAAGCGCGTACGCGTCAACAAACAGATCCGCATCAGTCCCATCAGAGTCATAGCTGCCGATGGAGCGCAGCTCGGAATCATGGATGTCGAAACCGCTCTGGCGGCCGCGATCGAGCAGGGACTGGATCTAGTGGAAGTTGCACCAATGGCGAGGCCCCCCGTGGCCCGCATCATGGACTACGGGAAATTCAAGTTCGAGCAGGCGAAGATGGCTCGTCAGGCGAAGAAAAAGCAGCACGTGATACACCTGAAGGAAGTGAAGTACCGGCCTGGAATCGAAGAGCACGACTTCATGACCAAGACCCGACACGCGCGGGAATTCCTGAAGGACGGAAACAAGGTGAAGGTGACGCTGATGTTCCGGGGCAGACAGATCGCCCACCCGGAGCTCGGACGTCAGGTGGTGAATCGGGTCGCTACGGAGCTCGCCGATGTGGCGAAGATCGAAACAGATCCGAAGTTCGAGGGAAAGTTCATGACCATGATCCTCGCGCCCAAGTAGCGAGCGTCGCGGTCTGCCGAAAGTTCATAGCGAGCCCGTCGATCAACGCCGGGATCTACATACGAAGGAAGAGCAATGCCGAAGATGAAATCGCACAAGGGCGCGAGAAAGCGCTTCAAGATCACCGGTTCGGGAAAGGTGAAGCGCATGAGAGCGTTCAAGAGCCACATCCTTACCAAGAAGTCGTCGAAGAGAAAGCGCCGCCTGCGCCAGGGCACGATCATCCAGACTCCGGGCGAGACGAAGAACATCAAGCGCCTCCTTCAGGCCTAGAGGAATAGACCAATGCCACGCGTTAGATCGAATGTCGCGCGCTTGAAGCGCAAGAAGCAGGTGATGAAGGCAGCCCGCGGTGCCTTCGGCGCCCGGAGCAAGCTGTGGAAGGCCGCCAAGGAGAACGTCGAGCGCGGCTGGAAGTATGCGTATCGCGATCGCAAGAACAAGAAACGTGATTTCCGCAAGCTGTGGATCATCCGCATCAACGCGGGCGCTCACCAGCACGGGATGTCGTACTCGGTTTTCATGCACGGCCTCAAGAAGGCGGGCATTGAAATCGACCGAAAGGTTCTGTCCGACATCGCGGTCAACGATTCCGCCGCGTTTACCGCGCTCGCCGAAAAGGCGAGGTCAGCTCTAGACGCCGCGTAACACCTCCCAAGGATTTCGAAAGGACTCTACCGGCGCTAATGTAAGAACAGCGCGGTGGAGTTCTTTTGCGTTTGCCCACCCAAACTCTCAATCGTGACGCTTTCGGAATTCCAGCAGCTCGTCACAACGCTCGCCGCCGATGGCGAGAAGCTCATCGACGCCGCGACGACGGCCTCCTTGCTCGAGGAAGCGCGCACCTCGCTGCTTGGGCGCAAATCAGGTAGACTGCCAGAGCTCTTCAAGCAGCTGCCGTCGCTTGCCCCCGAAGAGCTTCGCGAGGGCGGCTCGCTGATCAATGCCGTAAAGCTGAAAATCGAGACACGACTCGATGATCGGCGCCGACAGCTCGACGCGGCCAGCTCTTCACAAAGAAACGTCGACCTCACGATGCCGGCCCGGCGCCAGTGGCAGGGATCGAAGCATCCAGTCACCCTCGTCATCGAGGAGATCGAGGAAATCTTCCGCGGGCTCGGCTTCACGATCGCCCTGGGGCCGGAGGCGGAGACTGAGTGGTACAACTTCACCGCGCTCAACTTCCCGGCCGACCACCCCGCGCTGGACCTGCACGACACGCTATACCTCGGCGAGAACGTGATGCTGAGAACGCACACTTCGCCCGTGCAGATCCGCACGATGCAGAAGTTCAAGCCGCCAATAAGGATTCTGAGCCCGGGCAATGCCTACCGCCGCGATTTCTTCGACGCGTCACACGCGCCGATGTTCGCCCAGGTCGAGGGCCTGGCGATCGATGAAGGAGTCAGCTTCGTCGACCTCAAGGCGACCCTCACGCATTTCGCCAATGAATTCTTCGGCAAGACGAAGACGCGATTCCGCCCGAGCTATTTCCCGTTCACGGAGCCATCGGCCGAGATGGACGTGGAGTGCCAGCTGTGCCACGGGTCAGGCTGTCCGGGCTGCAAGGGAACCGGCTGGATGGAGATACTCGGCTCGGGGATGGTGCATCCGTCTGTGATCAACGCAGCGGGCCTCGAAGGCGATCGCTACACCGGCTGGGCATTCGGAATGGGACCGGCGCGCGTCGCGATGCTGCGCTACAACATCCCGGACATCCGGATTCTCTACGATTCGGACGTGAGATTCCTCTACCAGATCTCCAGGTGAAGCTTCGCCGACTACTCGTTCTCCACGTTGAGCGGGCCATGATGCCGGCTCGGGCCCTGAGCGCTTTCACGCAATGAACGCCTCCTACGAGTGGCTCCGCGCCTTCGTTCCGTTCAGTCTCAGCCCTACTGAGCTGCGCGATCTCCTCACGTCGCGATGTGCGACGGTCGACGAGCTCATCAAGCACCGCGAGGATCTGGGCGACGTCGTGATAGGTCGCGTTGTCGAGGCCGCGCGCCATCCGAACTCGGATCACCTCTGGATCACGAAGGTCGACGCCGGCGGCGACGTTCTGGTCGACGTCGTGTGTGGAGCCGCCAACGTCACCGTCAACACACTCTACCCGTTCGCGCCCGTCGGCGCTGTGCTCCCCGGGGGAGTGAAGATCGAGAAGCGAAAGATTCGCGGCGAGAACTCCGAGGGCATGCTGTGCTCGGCGAAGGAGCTAGGACTGGGCGAGGACAAGGAAGGCATCATGGCACTGACGCTCGTTGCGGAACCTGGGACAAGGTTCCTCGACGCGATGCCGCTCGGCGACACCCGGCTCGTGATCGATGTCCTACCAAATCGGCCTGATCTCCTCTCGCACGAAGGACTCGCCCGCGAGATCGCGGCTGCCACTGGCGGCACGATAACACGGCCGGAGATCGCGGAGCAGAAGCCGTTCATCATTCGCACGCACACCGTGAAGGCGACCTCGGGCAAGGTCGGCGATGTGACCGTGAAGCTCGAGGACACCGACGGCTGCGTGCGCTACGCCGGTGCGGTGCTCACCGGCCTGAAGGTTGGCCCGAGTCCCGATTGGCTGGTGCAGCGACTCCACGCGGTGGGAGCGCGCTCCATCAACAACGTCGTCGACGCCACTAACTACATGCTTCTCGGCTTTGGCCAGCCGATGCACGCGTTCGATCTCGAAAAGATTGAGCGCGGCACTGTCGTGGTGAGGAAGACCCGCGGGGAGGAGCTGATCAAGACACTCGATGGAGTCGACAGAACTCTTCCTCCAGGCGCGGTCGTGATTGGCGACGCGGAAAGAGCGCAGGCAATTGCCGGCATCATTGGCGGCAGCGGAAGCGAAGTCTCTGAATCGACGACCGAGATCTTTCTCGAGGTGGCCGCGTTCAATCCTGCGCGCATTCGCGCCACGCGTCGCAAGCTCGGAATCTCGACCGATGCGAGCTATCGCTTCGAGCGCGGAGTGGACGCCGATGCGATTCCCGCGCTGGTTGACTACGCGGTTAGGCTGATCCTTTCGATCGCGGGCGGAATCCCCCAGGGAAATCCGATTGACTTGTATCCGCTGCCCAAGCGTCCGGTGCCAATCTCGCTCAAGATCCCGCGCGTGACGCGCCTGCTCGGCGAGCCCGTCGATGCGAATGAAGTGGAGAGGAGTCTCCGAACCGTCGGATTCAGGATCGCGCCAGAGGCAAAGGACGTCCTCAAGGTTTCGCCGCCGAGCTGGCGGCACGACGTCCATAGCGACGTTGATCTGGCCGAAGAGATCGCGCGGCTTCGGGGCTACGACTCATTCTCTTCGGAGCTGCGACCGTTCAGACCCAGCGCCGTGCCCGATGCGCCGCTCGTCGCCGTCACGAAACGCGTGCAGGAAGCGCTCGTCGCCGCTGGTCTGAACGAAATCAGGCCGATGCCCTTCGTGGCGGAGGGGGAGGGAGCAACTGTCCGGGTCACCAATCCGCTGGCGGAGGACGAAGCATTTCTCCGCGGGGATCTGCTGAGGACTCTCGTTTCCCGCGCCGAGTATAACCTCGCTCGCATGCAGGGCAACATTCGCCTGTTCGAGATCGGCACCGCGTTTTTCGCGGGCGAGGATCCTGCGGCACTTCCAGGTCCGAAGAAGGCCGCTGTTCCGCGCGAGGAAATGCACG
>DASWBC010000359.1:0-6310 GCA_036390815.1 Gemmatimonadaceae bacterium | reverse complement strand
CCGCGGATCGTTCCTGTCGTGTTCTGCGCAAAGAGATTCCCGCTCGCGATGCACAGGAGCGCGATCGCAGTGGCTACTCCTCGAGAAAATCGATGAAGATTGATGCTGCTGGTATTCATTTACATCTCCTGTTGTTGTTGTGCTACAAGAAAATCATAACAGACACGGTGTATCAGACTGATACCAACTTCCTCTTGAGGGTTTGTGGTGGAGGACGCTCCGCCGGCACACCGCCGGTCGAGCGCCGAATGACGAGCTTGGTCGACACCCGCTCGCGACGCCGCGGGTGATCGTTCTTGTGCGTGATGCCGTGGAGGAGGAGCTCCACCGCCCTCGCACCTAGCTCCCAGATGGGAACATGCACTGAGGAGAGGGGCGGATCCATGTAGCGCGCGAGGGGAATGTCGTCGAAGCCGGCGACCGCCATCTCCTCCGGAACCGCAATGCCCGACTCGCGCAGCGCGCTCAACGCGCCGATCGCCATCGAGTCGTTGGCCGCGAAGATCGCCGTCGGCCGATTTTTTAGCGCGATGAGCTTGAGCACCGCGGAGTAACCCGCCGCCTCGGTGAAGTCACCTTCACGCTCGAGCAAAGGATCCAGCGTGATCCCCGCTTCGCGCAGAGCCATCCTGTATCCGCGAAGCCTTTCCGCCGCATCATAATTGCGCGGCGAGCCCTTGATGATCGCGATCCGCTTGTGCCCGCGCGAAATGAGATGCGCTACCATCTCGCGCGCCCCTCGGGAATTCTGGATCGTGAGGGAATCAACCTCGTTCCCCCTCGACACCGAGCACAGCAACACCACCGGAATGGTGCTCGGCAGATTCAACAGCGACTCCGCGTCGAGATCGGGAGACATCGCGACGACGCCGTCGGCCCGCCCGCGCATCGCGCGTATCGCGGTCTCGATACCGTGCCTGTCGGCGTAGGCCCGCGAGATCAGCAGATGAAAACCGTTCCGCTGGGCGGTGTCGTCCATACCGCGAATGATTTCAGAGAAGAATTCTCCGTAGAGGTCAGGAAGAAGAACGCCGAGCGTCTGGGTCTTGCTCGTGATGAGACTCCGCGCCCCGCTGTGCGGGACGTAGCGCATGCGTCCGGCGACTTCGCGAATCAATCGCCGCGTCTCCTCGCTTACCGGTCCGCTGCCGTTCAGAACTCTGGAGACGGTGGCGACGGACACTCTTGCTTCACGGGCGACATCCTTGATCGTGACCATTCTCCTCGCAACAATGGACCCCGGACTCGGATCACTGAGTGTCCGAGTGGGGTGGACGGGAGGAACTGCTGAGCTGCTGGCCGATCTTTGTCTGTACGGCCCAAATATGTAATCGTTTACATAGAGGGCGCCAGACCCCATCCGCGAATGGCGCCACCTTCCCCCACCTCATCCAGGCGTCGAACTTTCGCGGGTGAGAATCGCAACCATCGTTCGATTCCTTGCGCTGACCGCATCACTGTGCGCCGTCGCCCCGGCGTGCCGCGAAGTCGCGCCCGCATTCGGGCCCAGCATCCCTCTCGCGCGCCAGAACGCGGAAGAATTCTTTTACGCTGTCGGCTCGCGCTTCACCAACATCCAGCGGCCGCCGAGGATCTCTCACGCGCGGGTGCAGTTCGGGCATTATGCGCTCACGCCCTCGGGCGTCTACAACGACACGAGCGTCTGGCTCACCATCGGCCCCGACAGCGCACGGCTATTCGGTGACGAAGGAGTTTTCTCGGTCGATCGCTACATCGTGACCACGAAGCTCACCACCACGCCGCCCGACGCGCTCACCGAATCGCGCGAGATCGTGCGGCTCCGAAAGCTCAAGGACAACGAATACGAGTGGTTCACCAACGTCGAAGTCGCGATTGGGAGCATCGCCGCCAAGAGCATGACCGACGTGCTGGCAGCAGCGCTCGCCGGCGGCGAAGGGAAATCTCCCGCGGCAATTCGCGCCAACTATACGACCGGCTTCCCGCGCACCGTGGCGGCGCTGGGCAGGTTGTTCACGATCGACACGCTCCGGGCCGTGCCCGACAGCGATGGCGCGACGACATACGATGTCGCCATCAGGCTCACGCCCGACATCCTCAAAGCCACGATGCCGCACTACGCGGCGTACATCGACAAGTACATCAGCAAGGGCAAGTACCGCATCACGCTCACCGACAAGACCGGTGCGCGCTGGTTCGACGCACGGGCAGCCGACTACTACATGCACTTCAGGATCCGGAGCAAGGACGGACACTTCGCTCCACTCGAGGGCGCGGTGAGACCGATGCCTGAGGCGCTCACCATCCACATCGATTTGTCGATGAAGATTCTGATCTTCACAGTGGGGTGGACTGATATGACGGGCGACTTCGAAGTCATCAATACGCCGCACGAACGCGGGTGGTCGATGCACTTCGCAAAGGAGCCGGAGTGGCACCTGCCTCCGACCGTTGGATATCTGCTCAAATCGTCGCTGCGGCGGCCATTCCAGGATCCGGGAATTCCGGTGCGGATATCGATAAGAGACAACCCCGGCTCGCAGACGATTCTCAACAGACGGGGGACACTGGTCGTTCAGGAGAGCGGGATTCTCAGATTCCTCAATCGACTGAGTGGAACAGCGGTCGGAGATTTTCTGGGGCCATCGGAGCGGGAGGCGAATCGCTTCAATGCGGATGCATTCCGGGCGTTGAGGCAGGATGTTGCCGCTCTTCTGCAATAAAGGAGAAAAGGCGCCTCTACCTCCAACCTCATCCCTAGCACCTCGCACCTCCTACCTTGTTCTTCTCGCCGTTTGTAGTTCCAGCACGGGTTTCAACTATCCTCCGACGACCGGCATCCTTACCTCGACCTGATCGCAACCTCGAGGAGGCACCACGTTGATTTCCGCACGACTTTGCCTGATTGCCGCGCTGACCACCGTGTTGGGTACGAGCGGCGCATCAAAGAGCCCGCCCAGAGTCTACTATACGATCGCAATCGACACTGCCGACCTCTCCGGATTCGATGTGACGATGCGAATCGAGGGCGCTCCGAGATCGATCCGCCTCGCCATGGCGATCCACCCGGAGTACAACGATCGCGCCTGGCGTTACATTCGGAATCTGCGGGCCGAGTCGATGGGGAAACCCACGCATTTGGCGTTTGCGGTTGAGTCGGACAATGCCTGGCGCATTTACACGCGCAATGGCAACGCGATTATTCACTACCGAATCGAGCTCCCGCGCGAGAATCCCGCTAATCGGCCGGTGTGGCACACCATCCTCCGCGCTGACGGAACGTCGATCAATACGACCGACACATTTCTCTATCTGACGGATTTTCCTCACGCTCCCATCGACATCAGTCTGAATGTTCCCGGAAATTGGCTGGATGTCGCGGGTTTGCGGCAGGACAATCCCCTGCTGCTGAACAGCTCCCTAGCCCGGGAGGTCAACAATACGGATGCCGCGACACTCCTCGATTCCCCCATGCTCTTCAGCTCCGCATTACGAACCTGGGTGTTTGATATCGGCGGAAGTCCACACGCCGTTGCCTACTGGCCGCTTCCGAATGCGACGCCCATCGACACCGTCCAGTTCGTCGATGCGATCGCGAAAGTCGCGCGTCAGTCTGCGGCGGTCTTCGGCAAGCCGCCGTATTCGCATTACACCTTTCTCCTCGAGGACGGCGCCTGGGGCGCGCTCGAGCACATGAACTCGGTCACCATCGGGATGCCGAGCCGCGATCTCGCCAAAGATCCGCGCGCGTACCTGGGTGAGCTGGCGCACGAATTCTTTCACACCTGGAATCTCGTGCGTCTCTACCCCGAGGGACGCGGCACCCTACGCGAGCGCGAACCCGAACACGCGACCGGGTTGTGGCTGAGCGAAGGCGTCACGATGTACTACGCTGAGGCCCTCACGCGTCGCGCCGGATTCCCCGAGCGCGGGATGTCGCGCTCGGATCTCCTGGCGGAAGAACTGGAGTCGTACTACGGAAGTCCCGGCAATACCCTCATCTCGCCGGAAGTGGCGAGCGCGCGAGCCGTCGACACGATCGGAATCAACGGCGACTACGAGGCCAACTACTACGTGCAGGGTCGGCTGATCGGGACGGCGCTCGATCTGATCATCCGCGACTCGACAAAGGGAAGCCGCGGACTCGATGACTCGATGCGCGCGCTCTACTCTCGCTACGCGATGAAGCAGGGCTTCACTACCGCGGATGTTCAGCGCTCAGCTTCGGAAACCTGCGGCTGCAACATGCGCAGGTTTTTCGACGACTACGTGCGCAACGCGGGTCCGCTCGACTTCAATCGTTACCTGGCCTCGATCGGACTGTGGGCCCTTGTCGACACGATTCCATCCGCCGACAGCGCCGGCACTCGTTTACCCGATACTCGCGTCTGGGTGTACTCTCCGAAGAAGGGAGGCCGGATGCGTGTCATGATCCAGGATCCGTCGAGCGTCTGGGGCAAAGCCGGACTCCACACCGGAGACGAGCTCGTCGCATTCAACGGTGCACCGATCGATTCGTTCCCCGACTTCCGACGCGCCTTCCGCGCCGTCAAGCTCGGCGATCTCGTCCCGGTCTCCATCATCCGGGGCGGAACGCCGTCGGTCGTCAACGTGCGCGTCACCGGCTACGACCGCGTGCGAGTGCGCATCGTCGATCTGCCCGAGGCCTCTCCTGCTCAGCGGGGGCGGCGGCAGCTCTGGCTCGCTGCCTCGCCTACGAGCCCCACCTCGTTCTCCTCGCAGTGAAGACCGCTCCCTCCCTGCGGAGGATCACTCGACGGATGGGGTTGCGGGCTCCCGTCATCCGCCGAACATTCCATGAGCGAAGGGGACGCCCACTTTGTAGATTCCCGAGCGGAGGGGGATTGCCCGTGACGTGATGCCCCCTTGCCGAGTCAAGTGGCATGCTACACGACACACCCGAAGCCCGAGATGATGTCATGACGATCACGACCACCGACAATCTCGCAATCGCGCGTCGCTACCTGGAAGCTCTGGAAAACGGCGCCGAGGGTGGCACGTTGGCGGATTTCTTCACCAAGGACGCAGTCCAGGAGGAGTTTCCGAACCGGCTCTCGCCGATCGGAGCTCATCGCGATCTCAAGGCACTTCTCGACGCCGCGAGAAAGGGGAAGAAGACCCTTCGGGCCCAGAAGTACGACGTCCTCAATTCGATCGCGGACGGAGATTCGGTCGCGCTTGAGGTCTTTTGGAGCGGATACCTCGCGGTTCCCGTCGACACCCTGCCCGCCGATTCGCAGATGCGTGCTCACCTTTCGATCTGGCTCGAATTCAGGGACGGGAAAATCGCCGTGCAGCACAACTATGACTGCTTTGATCCCTGGTGGGTTTGACCTTCTAGTCTGAGTTGATCGCGCTGCGTCGGCATCCACAAAACCAAAGCAGGGAGCCGATAGCTTGAAGCCTGGAAGCCATTCTAGTGGCGAAAAGGTGGTTGAAGTACAACGCTCCGAACGGTCGACGCGGCTGTTACTGAACCCTCGCATCTGCGCTTCTCAGATCTCGGATCACGTTCAGTTCAGTTGTCCCTCTCGTCGCGCCGAAAGCCCGAAAACAGAAACGCCGCAAACTCAGTGAGTTTGCGGCGATTTATTTTGGCGGTCACCCGCCCAATCGTGCCACGCACACCGTCATTGGAACTCTACGTCCTACCGATCGGTGGCGGGCAGCTAATCAATTTTCAAAAAAACAATGGAGCTGAGGGGGATCGAACCCCTGACCTCTGCAGTGCGATTGCAGCGCTCTCCCAGCTGAGCTACAGCCCCGCGCGAACGCGACGGACTATACACTCGAACCAAGTGAGGCTGATCCGTCGCACCGGATCAAAACAAAAGCCCCGCGGAACAACGCGGGGCCGCTCTCGATTGAAACTAGCGGATCCGCGCCCAAAGTCAAGACCCCAAAAGAGTCTTCAGGCCTGTAACTCTTTGCCCGGCTTAGTCATACAGGTCGGGCAACAAGGGTAGGACGAATGGACTGGCAAATCGTAACACTGCTTTAACAACTGCAACTGAACGAGAGGGGAGCGGTCAGCTGAAAAGAAGCTGGGAGCCATTAGCTGCAAACGACGGGACGCCACTCGATGGCGTGATGGCAAAAGCAGTTGCCTGTGCGCTGGCCCGTCCCGACAACGTCCCGACGTAGTAAAGCTTGGAGCCATCAGCTTGAACGCTGCCAGCTTCCCTCTCGTTCAGCTGCAGTTATCCCCGCCGGGCCGGAATCAAGTCACGATATATTCTCTGCCATGTCGCTCTCCCTCCGCTTCCTGGGCACGTCCGCGTCCCGCCCAACTGTCGAGCGGAACGTCTCC
>DASWBC010000358.1:0-5848 GCA_036390815.1 Gemmatimonadaceae bacterium | reverse complement strand
AGAGGTACCGGCAGACATTGCCATGAATCAACCCTCCTCGGGTTACTGCGAGATCGGTGAGTTGCCCGCTGTCGCCGTCGTGTTGAACTCACGCGTGAAGCGCGATCTTCCGAACTCACCGGTTCCGGTGACGTTCTTGATCATGTAGTCGATCATCTCCTTCGAGGTGTACGTCATCTCGGCTGTGAGATTGTCGATCTTGATCTGGAAGTAGTTGAAGAGCCACACCGCCGGGATGGCGACGACGAGACCGAACGCGGTCGTGATCAGCGCCTCGGACACACCGGACGAGATCGAGGCGAGACCGCCCGAGCCCGACGCGGCCATGGCGGCGAAGGAGTTCACGATACCCATCGTGGTTCCCAGAAGTCCGACGAACGGAGCGGTCGCGCCGACGGTTGCCATGACGCCCAACCCGCGCTTCAGATCCGTAATCGTCATCAGCATCTCGCGCTCGATCGCGCGCTCAGCCGAATTGATATCGCCGACCGTGACCGATCCATCCTGAATGAGCGGGCGGATCTCGGTGAGGGCCCCGCCCAGTACGCGTGCGACGTGCGACTTCTTGTACTTGTCGGCGAGAGTGACGGCTTCCGACAGATTGTCCTCCTCGAGGAACTGCGAGAACTCGGGAGCGAACTTGCGCGTCTCACCCTGCGCCTGGCGAAGATCCCACCACTTCTTGATGGCGACGGAAAGGGTCCAGACCGACATGATAGCGAGGACATAAACAATGCCCTTCGCGAAGTTGCCCATTTGGTTGTAAATGTCGAGTAGTGACAGCTGCATTGTTTACTCCAGTGAGTTTGTTAGCGGGGAACAGCGAACTGGAAGGACTGCTGGACCAGCTGGTTGACCGATTTGCCGCCGATCATGGCGGGACTGAACTTCATCCGCGGCAGTACGTTTTTCACCGCCTGCGTGAACAGTTCATTCGTCGACTTCAGCACCTTGAACGAATCCATGTCGGCTTTGCCGTCGCTTCTCACGACGAACTGTGCTTGAACCTCACCGGCAATGCCTGAGCTCTCGAGTACCGAGGGATACTTCGGTTTCGGACTCTCGGCGAGCATCTCGGCTGGCTTCTCGACCTGGAACTCGAAATAGGTCTGGCTGGTGTTGGCGATTCCACCGACGACGCCATTGCCTGTGCCACCCTTTACGCCCTTGCCGCTGAAGTCGTTTTCGTTCGTGATCGCCTTCGACAGATCGATCTCGGGAATCTTGATGTCGATCCTGACGGGCGCGCGAAGAACCTGGAATCCCTTCGGCGGAGGCGGCTTGACGACAACCTCCTTCGGCGGGGGCGGCTTGTCAGGTACCTTCGGAGGCTCCTTCTTCATCTCGACGAACTGGATCTTCTCGGCCTTCGACTTCTCGTCCTTGACGCCGGCGCGCGCTGTCGCGTACACCGCTGCTCCGATCAGAACCGTGTGGAACACGATGCTGAACGCCGTGCCGCCAGCCATTTTCTGTCGCTTAGCCTTTGACTCGATCAGTTGGTTAAACATTCCTCACCCGGTGGGAAGTCCGTGAATGAAAGCTCGTAACAACGAGAATCCTGCGGAATACCCGCAAGATTAAGAATCAATGAAATAGTATTGCAGAACTTCGGACTAACGGGACAGTGTAAACACGAACGGCATTTGGACCAGCTGCTTCACTTTCCTGCCGCCGACCTCGGCTGGAACGAACCGCATTCGACGAAGAGCGACCCTCACCGCATCCCCGAACAGCTGATTGTCCGAGCGCACGAACCGGACGCTTCCCTCTTGGGCGCGTCCCTGCTCGTCGACGACGAATTCCGCAATCACCCGCCCTTCCACCCCCGAGCTTCTGAGTGACTCAGGATACCGTGGCGACACACCGCCAGGCACGACCGCGACCTGCTTGTCGACCTGGTCCGCGCGATACTCCGTGTCGGTTGGGCCTGCGCCACTCTTTCCACTGCCTTTCGGCCCCTCTGTGATCGGGCCCGGGCTGAAATCGTCCGGCCTCGACGCGATGTCACCGACGTCCATGATCGGGACTTGTATGTCGACGTGCGGATCGACAAAGATCAGCCTGTGACTGGTAGCTATTGGCTGCTGCCGGACCGCCATCACCGGTGCGGTGGAAATTGGATTCTGAGTTTGCGGAAAGTAGATGGGCCGAACTGTCTCCGGAGATCCGATCGGTTGAACCCGCGCCTGGGCCGTGGCATAGACAGCTCCCGCGATCAGTGCGGTGTGACCAAGTACGCTCACGATCGCACCCGCAGCGGAGCGCTCTCGTTTCGACTTTGACTCCAACAGCGTGTCGAGCATTTCTCTCCGAGTGGACGTCGCACTCAACCTCTCGGAGTCCTACCCACAATGAAATAGCGGGCGCGTTAGCAGTGAATGAAGGACTTCTAAAGCCCGGATTAGCGCTTCGTTAACGGCCTTCACTTGCGTTCGCCTGGCTCGTGGTGTGCAGCTTCAGCCCGAAGCCCCAGCCGACCGCGCATCGCCCCTGGCCGGTAGTCTTCAGTTGCGGTCTTAGGAGTGCTGGCCCTCGCTGACGATCGGCAGCGTCACGGTAAAGAGACTGCCCCGCCCCAGTCGCGACGACGCGATAAGCGTTCCCCCGTGCGCCTGCGCAATCCACTGGCTGATCGCGAGCCCGAGCCCGAATCCTCCGCGCTCCGACATTCGCGACCGCACTCTGTCCGCCCGCCAGAACCGCTCGAAGATGTGCGGAAAGTCCGCCGCCGAGATTCCGATTCCGGTGTCCCGCACCGCGAACGTCACGGTATCGGGGTGGCGGCCAACGCCCAGCTCCACCTTGCCGCCAGCGGGTGTGTACTTGATTGCGTTCGTCACGAGGTTGAGAAAGAGCTGCCTCAGACGCGTCCTGTCGCCCATGACCACGACGTCGGCCGTGAACGGGAGATTCACGGTGACGCCCTGCGCTTCGCCGAGTATGAGGGCTGTCTCGTAGACCTCCTGGACGAGGGGCGCGAGTTCGACGGGCTCGCGGTGCAGATCGAACCGTCCCTCGTCGGCGCGCGCGAGCGTCAGCAGGCTCTCGACCAGATCGCTCATCCTGCGCACTTCCTGCAGTGCTTCCTCGAGCGCGACCATGCGCTCCGTCTGGTGCGATGACTCCGTCATCGCGCGCTCGACATCAGCCCTCAGTACGGTGAGCGGAGTCTTGAGCTCGTGACTCGCGTCCGCCGTGAATCTGCGCAACCCGGCGAATGATGTCTCCAGGCGGGAGATCATCGCGTTCAGCGTCGTCACGAGATCCGCGAAGTCGGTCGTCTCTTCGCTGAGGGCGAGACGGCGATGCAGGCTGCGTCCATCAGTGATGGCGGCTACCTCCATCGTGATCTCGTTGAGCTGCCGCTGCGTTCGTCCGAGAATGAGGAACGCTCCCACTCCCCCCGCGCCGATGATGAGCGGCACGATCACGAGCGCATCGAGCAAGTATTCGCGCGGAACGGTGCTCGCCCTGGTCGCAATCGCTCCGGAGGCGATCCGGCTGAGACCGGACGGACCGCCCGCCAGAGTGTGCGAGACGAACAGAACCTTCTCCTGAAGGGAGTCGAGCGTGAAGATGAGCGCCTCGCCCGACTTTGGGAGGTCGGCCAGTTCGGTCTGAAGGGTCGCCATGTCGCCCCCCTGGAGCCTCAGCACGTCGCTTGAGCGATAGACGGCGCGCCCCATCGTATCCACCACTACTATGAAGCCCGGCACAGACTGGAGTCGCTCCGCGACTCTCGGCGCGAGAAGCGCGATCAGGGCGGTATCGCTCGTGCCCATGACCTTCTCGCCGGACTGTTCGGCGTCCGTGATCACACGCGCGGCCAGGTCGCCCTGCGCCGCCGCATACTGCGCGATGTCGTGATAGACCGCGTTGTTTCGAGCCGCGAGGACGGCGAGAAAAAGAGTGACCGTAACCGCGACGAGTCCGGCCACGAACGCAGCGGTGAGCTTCACGCGCGTCGACAGCATGGGCCTCTAGCCGACCTTGCCCGCGACGCTCTCTTCGCGAATCACGTACCCTACGCCGCGAATCGTATGTATCAGCTTTCTTGCGCTGTTTGCATCTATCTTCTTGCGCAGATGGTTGATCACCACGTCGACAATGTTCGTCCCGGGATCGAAGTGATAGCCCCACGCGTACTCGGTGATGAGCGTCCGGCTCATGACTCGGCCGGCGTGGCGCATGAGATACTCGAGCACCGTGTATTCCTTGGGCGTTAGCTCGATCGCATGCCCGCCGCGCGCCACTTCTCTCGTATCCAGGTTGAGCGTGAGGTCCGCCACCTTCAGCACCGGAGTAATGCGCCCGCGCGGGCGGCGCGACAGTGCTTCCACACGGGCGAGCAGCTCCTCGAACGCAAACGGCTTGGTGACATAGTCGTCCGCGCCGGCCCGGAGCGTCTCGACCTTGGAGTCGATTGCGTCCTGCGCGGTGAGGATCAGCACCGGCCGATCGAAGCCCCGTGCACGGAGATCGTGCAGCACCTGCGCGCCGGATTTGCCCGGTAGCCGCATATCGAGTACGACGACGTCGTACTCCTCGGAGATGGCTCGCGCTTCCCCATCGTCGCCGTTGGCGACGAGATCCACCCCCCAGCGCTGCTCCTCAAAGCCCCGTTTGACGAACTGGCCGACTGTGGGGTCGTCTTCGATTACGAGGATTCTCATCGGGCGGGATGGACTTCTGGCGTTGAAAGAAAAAGGCGGAAATGCGTTTCCGCCTTCCCGCCTAACTTACATCTGTGCCATCCGACGTTCAACGAATCAGAGGCGTTATGAGATAACGCCGTGACCCGGATTGGCGATTGTGCCTCAATTGCCGGGCATCTGCGCCCAGGTTCCCCGCTGCACGATCAGCTTGTTAGATGGTAGCCGGGCGAGCGCTTCGTCGTAATGAAGGTTCGAGCCACCCGTCGCCGTATACGTGGACGCGACAACGGCGCCCCAGATGTCGCCGCCACCGCTGAGGCTAACGGGGTGATTCGGCGCGTAGACAGAGAACGCAGAGCTACTGCCGCCGGTCAAGCTCCAGCTTGACGGAAAAGCCGGAGATCCACACGACGAAAAACCAAGTCGGGTTGCAGCCGCCGAGAGGTTGGTTACTGAGCCACCACTCACGTTCAACAGGTCGCTGATGATGATTTCGATATGCGTCCCAGCGGGGGGGTTCACCAGTATCGTCGAATTGCCCTGAAGAATGACCTGACTGAAGTAATACTGACTGGCTGTCAGGTTCACGACGGCTCCCGCGGCAACACTCAGTACTCCTGTCAACGAATTGTACGTGATGCCGGGACCACTCGGCACATTTGCGGCCGGCGTGTATCCGCCGACCGGACAAGTGTTGATGTCCATTGCGGGAGCTGGTGGCGCTGTGGGCGTGGCTGTACCCGTAACCACTCCAAGATTGCCGTACGTTATCGTACCGGTTGCCGTGACATCCCCTTGTACGGTCGTCTTCGTGATGTCGATGTCACCATTCGACCAGATGGTAGCGTTGCTGTCCGCGGCACCGGCCACGTAGGGAGCGACCTCAGAATCGTAACTGTCGACAATTCCACCACCACCAAGGCTGACGTTGCTCTTGCTGAAGACGGCGTAGGTCAGGAGAGGAACGCCTCCGACCACGCCCACCAGAGTGGCTATGCCCCCATTCAGCCCGAGTCGTCTGCCTTGCACTACGACGTCGTATTCCTGGAGACCACCCTTGTCGAGCCGATGAATGAGCGTCCGATACCTCGAGTTGCTCGACAGCGTTTGCCAGCCGAGATCGAGGCTATCCCCTGGATTCAATGCCTTCACTGACGCGCTTGGCCAGGAACCATACGTTTGACGCAGAC
>DASWBC010000357.1:0-3407 GCA_036390815.1 Gemmatimonadaceae bacterium | reverse complement strand
TCGATACGGAACGGCCTCACTCCGGAGCTGCTCATGAAGGTCGCACGCTTCAGCACGGTCGTCGTCCGCCTCCATGTCGCGGAGGTCCAATACTCGCCACGCCATCCTTCGAGCTGAACAAACTGCGATAGGACGAGCTTGAGAAGGCAGAGGACCGCGAGCGCGCGCAGCGTGCGCGCTCTGACTGCGCGAGTCGGCCGGTAGATGCACGTGAATGCGACGATGATGACCAGCGCGAAGAACACGGCCACTCCGCGGGACGAAAGCGGCATTCCGGAGAACGCCGACCGCGCCGGGCCGGGCAGGAGAAGGAATACGAATGCCAGCGCGAGCGCCGCAATCCATCGGGCGTTGATCGTCGAAAGCGTTCTGGCCATCACAGCTGTTGAAGTGCGCGACGTGCGACCGTCAGCTCCTCGCCGGTCGTCCGATTCCGCTCATCGCCGGCGCTACGGCGGCGCCGGAGCGGGTCGCGTCGATTGCGTGCGCCGTAGTATGGCGGGGAGCTATGGCTCTGTCCAGATGGTGAGCGCGCGCCGCGCCCGCTACAATCCGCAGCGAATGCACGAACCATTGCGCCGGCGCGTCTCGCCTCCGGTGAACGCGAAGTGACCGAGCAGCCGTTGGCCGGCAGGTTCGTTCGTGCCGGATTCGATGCCCTGCCGCTCGTGATTTACCGCGGCGCCACAGGCGGCGTCCCGATTCTCCTCGGCCTGTTCATTGCGCACCGATGGGGACTCTCGCGCCTCGGCGCGTACACGGTCGCGAACGCGATCGTCGGCGTCGGCATCGTGATTACGGACTGGGGTTGCGCGCGCTGGCTCCCGCGCGAGTTCGCGACGGCGGGCCGCGACGACAGCCTCGTGGCCGGGCCGGCGAACGTCGCCCGTATCGGGTTGTCGCTCGCGTTCGCGCTCATTCTCGTCGTCCTTTTTGCGCTCGGCCAGATCCAGCGCGACAGCGCCGGATACGTGGCGATTCTCGCGCCGCTGTGGCTGATCCTCGCGATCAGCACGAACGGCGTGAGCGCGCGGATCGTCGAACGCGACCTCCGCATCGTGATGGTCGCCGTGATCATCGGCCTCGCCGTCTTCCTTGCCGGCGCGATCCTCGTTCTTCAGAGCGGCGGCGGCCCGATCGCGTTCGTCGCCACTTACGTCTTTGCGAAATTGATCGAGGCATTCATCCTGGTGGGCCGCCGGGCCGGATTGCTCGTCGTGAGACTGGCCGCTTCGCTGACGACATTGCGTCTGTTGTGGCCGTTCAGCATTCAGGCGATCCTGGGAGCGATTTACGCGAGGCTGTCGATCTTCGTCGTGGAGCATTGGGGCACGCGCGATCAGTTGAATGTGCTTGCGGGCGCATCAGTGCTTCAGAGCGTTCTGTTGTTGCTGCCGACGTCACTGGCGCTTCTTACATATCCTCCGCTCAGCATCGCGGCGCGGAACGGCGATCGACCGCGTATGCGCGAGATGATTACCGTCTATACAGTGGCCAGTGCTGTGGGAATGGCTATTCTCGTCGGAATTCTCGCGGCCGCCATTCATCCGATCGGCAACCTCCTGCATCTTCCGTCCTCCGCAATGCCATTCACGGTTGGATTCGTAGCGGCATCGGTGACGACGGTCGGCACGACGATCACGGGCGTACTTCTGCAGGCTTTGGGTGCTGAGCGGCTGGGCGCGCGTCTCTCGGTCATCACATTGTCGCTTGCGGCGGTGTACCAGATCGTGCTGTTCCACATGTTCGGTCTCACCGGAGTCATTGCCGCGATGGTGGCGTCGGAGGTCACATCGCTGGTGATCTTCGGGCGAGCTTCGTTGACGGTCATCGCAGCAAAAGTCGCAGGACGGGAAGCGGCATGACGATCCGCGACAAGAATGGAGCCCTCGGACGGCTGAGCAGCATCCAGCCGCTGGTGATCGAGCTCGGATGCGGACCGCGGAAGCGGCACGCCGGCTCGATCGGTATTGATGTGATCGACTCCGACGCTGTCGATATCGTCGGCGATGCCATCGAAGTGCTGCGGTCGTTTCCCGACGGCGTGGCCGACCTCGTCACCTCGTCGCATTTTCTCGAGCATGTACCGGACCTCCAGGCGGTTCTTCACGAGATCGTCCGCGTGACGCGCACGGGAGGGCGGGTGGTGGCGGTGGTCCCGCATTTCGCGCATCCGTACTTCTACTCAGACCCGACGCATATCCACCATTTCGGCCTTTACACGTTCTCGTACTTTGCCGACGACCAACGATTCAGGCGCCGCGTTCCGGAGTATTCGCGGCTCCACGGTTTGTACCTCGTCGATGCAGATCTCGTCTTCAAATCGTCACCGCCGTTCTACTTTCGCCATGGTGTGAAAAAAGCAGTCGGGTTTCTCTTCAACTCGTGCCGGTACATGCAGGAGCTCTGGGAGGAGAACTTCTGCTTTCTGTTCCCCTGCTTCGAAGTACGCTTCGTGCTGGAAAAGCGCGAGCGTTGACGAATCGCCGCCGCCGTCGCAGAATCGCAGGTTGTCTGATGTGGGTGCTCCTCGTACAAACGATCCTCGCTGCAGCCGGTTGCGTGGCGCTCTTCCTTCTCTGGCGACGGATCGGCTCCTTTGGTGCTCCAGCCGGCCTCATTGTCGGCGTTGGACTCCTCATCCGGCTCATCGCAGGTGAGCTCCTCTTCTGGATCTCGTGGCTCCAGCTGCCGCTCGGACGGAGTCTTCAGCTCGGCAACGGCATGTGGTTCTTCGCAAGCGATGCAACGCTCTATTACCATGTAGCGGTCACAACAGCAGCCGGAGGCGTTCCAGCCATCGTGCACGTGGCCAAGACAGAGCCCTCTGTGTTCTTCATCCAGCTGCTCTCTGCGTTCTGCATGCTTTTTGGCACCATAAGCTCCGTTGCGCTGCTTCTCAATGGATTGAGTTACCTGGGCACGTGCCTGGTCATTCTGTTGTGGGCGCGCTACGCGACTCAGACTGAAGCCGATCAGCCGTTGCCACGTGGCGTCGTATTTGCCATCGCCGCCATTACATTTTCGCCCGCGGCTATTCTCTGGTCGCTTCAGCCATTGAAGGACACCTTCTTTGTCTTTCTGATCGTTCTCTTCATCGGTTTGTGCGTGATGTGGCAGTCGGGCTGGCAGCCGGCGACGCGAGTCAGGACGCTGATCGCTTCCGCATTGATGATGGCAGCTGTCATGTTCGCTCTGGCAGGCATCCGGTGGTATGTCGCGCTGGCCGTTCTCGGTGCCGCTACCCTCGCTTTTATGGAGATCTCCTTCGTCGTCAACCGGCATTTCGCCGCTGCCGTCATCGGTCTCGCTCTTTGCATCGTTCTGCTGCGGATCATTCTCGTCAGCGCCGGACCTTACATTCCCGAGTCGCTTCACAAGTCGCTCGAGTTCGAGAGGCTCGTCAT
>DASWBC010000356.1:0-3344 GCA_036390815.1 Gemmatimonadaceae bacterium | reverse complement strand
GAGGAGCGGATGACGCCGGCCGCCGCGCAGCGTCTGGTCGAGCTGGGTCAATCCGCTCAAAATGGGGCCCATTCGAGCGATGGCGTCGACTCCGATGTCGGCCCGCGAGCCGTGCGCCGCCAGGCCGCTCACCTCGGCCTCGAGCCAAACGAATCCCTTGTGGGCGGTGCAGAGGCGCAGCTCGGTAGGCTCGGTGACGATCGCCGCGTCGGCTCTGAAACGCTCGAGGATCGAGCTCGTGCCAATGCTCGCCACCTCTTCGTCCGCGACGGCGGTGACGATCACGTCACCGGCGAGGTCGACGGCCCCGGCGTGTTTCGCGGCGACCATGATCGCGGCGAGGCTTCCCTTCATGTCGTACGCGCCGCGGCCGTGAATCCTCCCCGACTCGACAAATGGTTTGAACGCATCCTGCATGCCGCCGGCGCCGACCGTGTCCATGTGTGCGTTGAGCATCAGGCTCCGTCCGCCGCCCTTTCCGCGAAGGATTGCGACCACGCTTGGGCGGCCGGAGACGGTTTCGACGATCTCGACGATTAGGCCCTGGTCGCGAAGCCACGAGGCGACGAACGTGGCGATCGCCTTCTCGCCGCTTCCGTGATTCACCAGGTCGGGGTTCACGGACTCGATCGCAACGAGATCGCAGGTGAGCCGGGTCACCTCGTCGAGGATCGTCATCTGTGCGCTAATACGCCGTTACCACGATCTCAATGTCAGTCAGATAGGTCAGTTTGAATGCGGTTGCGGATGATCCAGCGTAAGCGACAGATCGAGGCGCCAGTCATTGCATCGCAAAGGATGCCCAACCGGATACTCGAACTCACACTCTCCGAGGTTGGTGAACCCCGCCCCCCGGCAGAGTGCGTTGGACGGTCCATTCGTCACCGCGGGGAAGGCGTGGAGAAATCGGTGCACGTGCTTGCGCCGAAGCCGTTCGGCGAGCAGCGCCGGGGCGGCGCTCGCGTGGCCCCTGCCCGGATACTCCGGGAGGATCATCCAGCCCGTCTCATAGACGATTTCCTCGCGCCAGGTCTTGTCCCAGTAACCGATGTTGCCGATTGCCTCGGTCGCGGGCCTCAGGACGATCTTGAACATCTGTCCCGTACCGGAAACGGCCGTCTCCAGGTAACGCTCGTGCTGATCCACAATCTGCTCGCGACTCTGGAGGCCGCCGAGGTGCTTCATCATCTCCGGATCGGAGAGGAATCTACCGACGGCCCAAAGATCATCGTTGGACCACGGCAGCAGATCGATTATGGGTCGCAAGGCCTCCTATTCGAGCACCGCCACCATCTCCTGGATCTGCCAGACGTGGTCGGTGACGCCAGCGGCCACTAGGGGTGCTGGGATACGGTTCGTCGGACGCGCTGTAGCGCGTTTCGGGCGCAGCAGAGGTAGTTTCGGCTGTCCGACTCACACTCAATTTGATGACCTGATCAGCACCGGGCCGCCTGCCTGAAATTCGTTCCGGCCGGCAGTCGGTGGGTAGGTCTACTCTGGTTGGACTTGGGAGCCTAGCGTGAGTAAGGGGAGGCCATGACCATCCTCGAGAACCGCCCGAAAACCGCCCTCCTCGTCGTCGACGTGCAGAACGGCGCTGTCAAGAGCGCTCACGAGCGCGACGTGGTCGTCGCTAACGTCGGCAGCCTGGTCGCGAAGGCCCGGCGGGAACGGGTCCCCGTTGTCTGGGTCCAGCACTCCGACGAGCAGCTTTCGCGCGGGAGCGACGACTGGCAGATCGTCCCCGAATTGATTCCGGGCGACGCCGAGCCGCTGGTCGAGAAGAACTACGGCGACTCCTTCGAGGACACCAACCTCGAAACTTTGCTGTCGGGCCTTGGAATCGGGCGACTCGTGGTCGTCGGCGCCGAAACCGATGCGTGCATCCGCTCGACGCTCCACGGCGCGTTCGTCAGGGGGTATGACACGACCCTTGTCAGCGACGCCCACACGACCAATGACCAGACGGCATGGGGGGCGCCGCCGCCGGAGCAGGTCATCGCGCACACGAACCTGTACTGGAATTACCAGACGGCGCCGGGACGGACCGCCGGGACGGTCGAGACCAAGGAGGTCGACTTCGGCGCCACGTCGTGACTAGCTCATGGTGCTGGCAGTCAACGAAGCCGTCAAACGGTTCATGAGTCCGGTCTTCGCAGCTAATCGGACCGCGGACAACAGAAACAGGGTCAGCAGAGGGATACGGCTGAAGACAGGCCAGCCCGGGGAATTCGGATCTATGAGCTCCGCCTCGATCTGCGCCAGCACGAAAACCCCCACCTGCATCCCGATCACAAGCCACCACTCCCAGCCCCATCGGCGAACAAGTAAGACGATGGACGCGAGGAGGTCCAGCGCTCCGATCGCACAGAGCTCAATCGCAAAACGTGCGTGTACTGAGGCTGCGTGTACTGAGGCGACGCCTTCTGTGTATTGCTCCGTCCACTCGTCGGAGCCAGCGAAGAAGCACACCAAGGACCCGCACCCGAGCACGGCGACCGACGCATATAACGGCCAGCGGTGGCCATGACCGCGCACGAAGATGTCGAAGAGGATCACGTTGCAAGCAATCAAGGCGATGCCGATGGAGATCCAGGCGACTACTGTGAGCCAGCTGAGCACGCGTACATGTTCAATCAGATCTCGCTGAATAGCCAGCACGCCGATGCGATGGTCAGATCTGCGAGCATGGGGAGTGTCACGAAGGGGCTCCGCTCCTCGGCGAAGCTGTCAAATGACGCAAATGTGACGCGTGCGCCAGCTTAACCACAACAAGTAGATCGCAGGCACGTACATATTGGTGCTCGCGCAGGGAATCGAACCCTGAACCTTGGGATTAAGAGTCCTCCGACACGGCGTCTCAGGGAGGCTCAGAGCGTCTCGTCGATATTCAAATCTATGACGCAAGCGCCTCAGGGAGTCTCCTGGAGTCTCAGGGAGTCTCCGGGTCAAGGTGTCAAATAAGGTGTGAACTCGCGGCCGTGGCGCCTAGTCCGTTTTAGTGCCGGAGCTACGACTCGGAGCGAACTCCTCGTCTTCCACGTCGAGTTCTTCCGCCGGGGTGAGTCTGTGCACAGGTGGCGAGAACAAGCGCTGAGCGACCAGTGTTGGCACGATGGCGGAGAGGATGACTGCGGTGATCAGAACTGAGAACTGCGAGCGATCGATAATGTCGCCATTCAGCCCGTAGAGGGCGGAGATTGTCCCGAAGGTGAGCCCGGTGCTCATGAGTAGCGTGGTGTATATCGCATGGGGTCGCACGTATCGAATCGCGACTGGTAGCACGCCGGCGAACTTCGCTAAGAGCTTGACCAGCAGAAACCCAGCGAGAAGAACCAACGAGC
>DASWBC010000355.1:0-6367 GCA_036390815.1 Gemmatimonadaceae bacterium | reverse complement strand
CTCGCTCTGGCTGGCTTTGGCGGGATCGAGCTTGCCGAAGACATTGAGCTTCGGCGCGGGTGGGAAGTCGAGCAGCGCCTGGAACTCCGCCATGAAATGCACCTGACTGCCGCGTTCGAGAACGTTGGTGCCTTTCCGCGTCGCGTCGGCCGGGATGCCGTCGAAGTAAGCGCCTCGCTGCTCGAACTCGGTGAAGTCCTCCACGGACTTGAGCGCCCGTTGCGAACCGAACAAGCGCTGAACATTCACGCCCCGCAGCGATGGCGTGTCGATCCGATGGCGATACTCGTTGGGCCGAATGTCGCCGACCGTGTGGGTGGAGGCGTTCGTGTGCCCGTTGGCGTGACAGTCGAAGCAAGCAACGCCCTGATGGGCTTTTACGCTGCGGCGGTCTTCGGTGGCGTTAAACTGCTGCTGGGGAAACGGCGTGACCAGCAACCGCAATCCTTCGAGTTGCTTGGGATTGAGGATGTCCTTGAACAACTCGTTGAAGTTGCTGAGCGTCACTAGTTTCCCTTGCGAGACGTCGCCCAGATCCGGCCGCGTCGTCAGATAGATCGGTGCCGGGAACTCGGGCAGGAAGTGATCCGGCAAGTCGAAGTCGAGGTCGAAGCGGGTCAGATCCCGATCGGTCTGCTTCTTCGTTTCCTCGATGAGGAATTTGGGGAAGATCATGCCGCCTGCTTCGTGGTGGGGATGCGGCAACGGAAGAAAACCGGCGGGCCAGAGCTGCTTTTCCTTGACTTCCTCTGGCGACAAGGCCGCGAGTTTCTCCCAGGTCATGCCCGCGGGCAACTTGACACGCACGCCTTCTTGCACCGGCTTGCCGCGCGACATGGCCGTTCCCCTGGCCGGCCGGTCGGCGAGGTCGTAGCGCGCCGCGAGCAAATCCTGTTGGCGCTTCGCGAACATTGGTTTCTCCGCTTGAAGGCGTTTTACCAGGGTGGGGAAGTCTTCAGCGACGACCGAAGGTGCCTGCGCCAAGCAGACAACCGCCGTGGTGGGCAACACGGCCAGGAACCATCCCATTCCGGACCAAACTGACATGGCGGACTCCTTCTCATTGTGTCGAAGTAACGAAACTTTCAATGTTACATCCCCGTTCGTGGGCGGCGGAATCGGGGAAATCGACCCTCCATTGTGGTGAGTCCCCTGATTGGCAGCGGCACCCGGCCCAGGCAAAGTTGGTTGCATTCGCAAAGGGCCACTGGTGAATACGCGCCCGTGAAGAACCGCCCGGCCTTAAATCCAAAGTCCAAATGCCATTGCGCCACAAAACAGCGTCAATGACGCGCCGCTATACGAAAACGAAGGATAAGGGGGAAGTCGCGGCACGGTCGGTGAGGTTCTCTTGAGAGCCCGCTCCGCTCACCAACCGCATAGATAGCCGCACAGGGCGGTTCCCCATTGCGAGCCTAAGGTTAGTGACCCGGGTGGGTTTCGAACCCACGACCTACGGATTAAAAGTCCGTTGCTCTACCAACTGAGCTACCGGGTCTTGACGGCCTTCAAGATACCACGGGCGCCACGCCGAGTCAGCGCTCCTGCCGCGCGAAGCGGGAAAATATCACAAATCTGCGTTAGGTGGGGCTGGAGGCACCCGCGGGGCCCAGTGGGACGCGGAAGGTGGCCATTGGCGGCAAAAAATCGTCTCCCGAGTACCCCGGATCAGGGGCGCGATGATGCCATTTACCTTCTCAAAAGTCAACGCGGTTATTCGAGCTGTGAGGATGTCCCGCCAGCGCGAGGTCGCGGCTGCCCGCTTGGCTGCGCTGGAAGAGAGCAATCACCTTCTTCAGGATCAGGCCCGCCAGCTCGAGCACCAGACCAGCGAGGCTCGTGAGCTCGCCCACGAGCTCGCCCTCACCAACGAGGAATTGCGCGCCGTCATCAGCGAGGCGAGGAAAGCGTGGGCCGCCGCCGACTCAGCCAACCGCTCGAAGGCCGAGTTCCTCACGGTGATGAGTCACGAGCTGCGGACTCCGCTCAACTCGATCGGCGGCTACGTAGATCTGCTCGAGATGGAACTGCGTGGACCGCTCACCGAAGCGCAGAAATCAGATCTCACCCGCATCAAGCGCAGCCAGCTGCACCTGCTGGGCATCATCAATGACATTTTGAACTTCACTCGACTCGAAGCCACCGAGGTGAAGTACGACATCATCGATGTCCCGCTCCGCCCTCTGATCACTGATCTCGAAGCCGTCGTGAGCTCGCTCGCACGCACCAAGTCAGTGGCCTATCGGTGCGATTCGCCCTCGGGCAACGTGTACGCGCGCACCGATCCCGACAAGCTTCGGCAGATCATGATCAACCTCCTCTCAAACGCGGTGAAGTTCACACCGGCAGGCGGACGCGTCAGGGTTTCGTGCACGCTCAGGGAAAAATCGGTTTCGGTCCACGTCGAGGATAACGGACCCGGCATACCTCACGACAAGCACGAGTCCGTCTTCGAGGCGTTCGTGCAGCTCGATCGCGGTCTGACCCGGACGACCGAGGGCACCGGACTCGGCCTGGCGATCAGCCGCGGCCTGGCGCGCGGGATGGGCGGAGACATAGTCCTGAGAAGCGACCCGGGCGTTGGATCCGTGTTCACCGTGACCGTTCCGTTGGCGATTCGTGCCCCTGGTCTTAACCGGGCGCAACTGCAACGGAACGAGCGGTGAGCTGCCAGCTGACAAAAGCTGAGCGCTTCTAGCTGCAAACGTCGGGACGCCACCAAGTGAGGTAAGGGTAAAGGCAGTTGATTGTACTGTGATCTGGGCCAGTAACGTCCGGATGCAGTGACGCTGATAGCCACCAGCTTGAAAACTGACAGCTCCCTTCGGGTTCAGTTGCAGTTCTCAGTTCTAGCTCCGCCTTGCGCCCGGCAGTCAGTCGTGGGATTTTCGCTCTCCCACAGCCTCCTGCTCAATGCCAAGCAGAAACACAATTCCCCGCCTTGCGGTCGTGATCGGTGCCATCGCCTGCGCATCGGCCCCGCTCCAGCGTCAGACCGCCACCGCCGAAGGCGACACCGGCTCGCAGCTCAGGGCGAAGACAGCGGGAATGGAGAGGCGCGACGGATTCATGCCGCTGTACCTGGATCCCAGACAGGGGAAGATCTACCTCGAGCTCCCGCACGACTCGACCCGGGCGTTGATGTTCGTCAGTCTCGCCACCGGGCTTGGATCGAATCCAATCGGCCTCGACCGTGGAGCGAGCGGTGATTCCTACATCGCGAGGTTCGACAGGAACGGGGAGCGGGTCCTCGTCGTGTTCGAGAACTGGAACTACCGCACATCGGCGACGAACAATCCCGCCCACGCGCGATCCGTCCTCGAGGCTTTTCCGCCCAGCACGCCCGCGTCGCTCCCGGTCATAGCGCAAGATGGCCTACGGCTGGTCGTCGATGCGACCGAGTTTTTCATGCGCGACTGGAACGACGTGGCTGGAGCCATCGCCTCGAGCGACGAAGGCGCGTACTCCGTCGCTCGCGACCGCTCGAGCATCTACTGGCAGTTCACCAAGGCATTTCCAGAAAACACCGAAGTCGACGTCGCGCTCACATTCGCCACTCAGGGGAGACCGGGACAAATCATCTCGTCGATCGTCCCCGACGGAAGATCGTTCACGCTCAGGCAGCACATCTCGCTGCTCCCGCTTCCCGATACCGGCTACAAACCGCGCGTGCTCGACCCTCGGGTCGGGTTTTCCGACGTCCTTTTCAAGGACTACGCGCAGCCCATTCAACAGCCGCTCGAGCAGCGATGGATCGCGCGCCATCGACTCGAGCGGGTGAATCCCGCGGACCCGAACAGTCCGATAAAGAACCCGCTGGTCTACTACATCGACCGCGGCATTCCGGAGCCGATCCGGACCGCGACGAAACAGGGCGTCAGCTGGTGGATCGACGCGTTCGATCGCGCCGGACTCAAGGGTGCCTTCAGGGTCGAGGATCTGCCCGAGGGCGTGGATCCCATGGACGCCCGTTACAATGTCGTCCAGTGGGAGAATCGAAACGAGCGTGGCTGGTCCGTGGGAGGCTCCCTTGGCGATCCGCGCACGGGCGAGATCATCAAGGGTATGGCACGATTGGACTCGCATCGTGCCCGGACCGATTACAACATCTACGCCGGGCTTTTCGGCGCGGATGCGGCTGCTGCAGACACGGCGTTCGTACTCGCTCGCGTCCGGCAGGTGAGCGCGCATGAAGTGGGACACACGCTTGGCCTGTCTCACAACTACATCGCCTCGACTTACGATCGCGGGTCGGTAATGGACTATCCGCCTCCCCGCGTTACCGTCAACGCGGCTGGCGACATCGACATCTCGAGCGCCTACGCCACGGGCCCCGGCGCGTATGACGTGTTCGCCATTCACTGGGGATACGGTATTTTCCCCCCCAGTTCTGAGGCGGATTCCCTCAATGCCATCGTCGAGGACGGCTTACGGCGCGGGCTCCTCTTCCTCTCGGATGCCGACGCGCGTCCGGATTTCGCGTCTGACCCGCGGACGAATCTCTGGGATGATGCGTCGACGCCCGCCGAGTTTCTGCGGCGCGAGATGGCGGCTCGGCGGCTGGCAATGTCCAGATTTGGAGAGCGCAACATCCGCGTGGGTGAACCGGTCGCGCTTCTCCAGGAGAGATTCGTTCCGCTCTATTTCATGCACCGTTTCGCGCTCAACTCGCTGACCAAGACCATCGGCGGGATGGAGTATGCGAACGCGATACGAGGCGATCGCGTGCAGGCGACCCGCCCGATCGACGGAGCCGCCCAGCGCGCGGCGCTCACGACTCTGATTTCCGCGCTTGACCCGCGCGAGCTCGCCATCCCGGACACTGTTCTCACGCTGCTCGGACCGCGCCCATTTTCCTACCAGCCGTACGTCGAGCTGTTCAGCAGCCGCACGCGGCCGGCGTTCGACGAGCTTGGAGCGGCGCGCACGCTGGCGCAGATGATCGTTGATGGAATTCTTCAGCGGGAGCGCGCCGCGCGCGTGGTGGCGTTTCAGACCCGCATGCCAAACCCCCTTACGTTCGGCGAGGTGGTCGACGGATTGACCTCCGATTGGGGCGCGCCCAGGCTGGCCAGTCCAAAGCTTGACGCGCTCAGAAGGGTCGCACAGCGAGCCGTTGTCGATCGCATGCTGCTGCTGGCCGCGGACAAGGAAGCGGCGCCGGAGGTGCGCTCGCTCATCGAGCTCAAGATGAATTCCCTGCGTACGCGCAGCCGTTCTCTGGCGTCATCAGGAGATGAGCAGCGCCGCGCGCACTGGGCGAGCATCGCCGCGGACCTGAATCGCTGGCTCGAGCGACAGGAGCTTCCATCCCCGACTCCAGCGCTGCGTGCGCCGCCAGGAGATCCGTTCGGCATCGATTGGTAAGCTACCCATAAGGCCAACGAGCGAGTTGTGGGAGCCGATTGGGCAACGGCGCTCTCCGCCTGACAAATCGAGACGAATCATGCTGTGATTCTTGCAGTATTGAGCCGTTGAAACTGTTGTCCCCAGCAGCGCTCTGCTGCCCCAGTTGTCCGATTTCTCATCTCTACAGTCGCATTTGCCCAACCATCAGGCATTGACTAGCCCCGCCAGGCTCGCTGCTCTCCACAACACGGGACTTCTCGAGACGGCCGCTGACGACCGCCTGGACGTCTTCACGCGTCTCGCGGCGCAAGTCCTCGACGTTTCGACCGTGCTGATCTCGCTCGTCGACGCCAAACGCCAGTACTTCAAGAGCGTGGCCGGGAACGGCGGTTCCCCTTCGGCGGGTTGGAATCCGCTCGACGCGTCGCTCTGCCAGGACGTCGTTGGGACAGGAATGCCGCTCGTGATGCCGGATGCGCGAAACGACCCCGTGCTCGCGGACGGCGGAACGAAGGTGGCGGCCTACGCGGGCGTCCCGCTCATCACGGAAGACGGGCACGTGCTTGGCGCTCTGTGCGCATTCGATCAAAAACCCCGAGACTGGAGCGAGCGCGACTTAGGCGTCTTGACCGCACTTTCCACTGCCGTCATGTCCGAGATTCAGCGCCGCGTTGCTGCGCGCGCGGTGCAAGACACTCAGCTCCGCCTCATCGCCGAGCGAACTCTCTCACACGCGGTCCAGCAGCAAATGCCGGTCGGCGTCGTGGTGGCGGAGGTACCGTCCGGGCGGCTCGTTTCAGTGAACGCCCAGATGACAGAGATCTTCCGGACTTCATTCACACCCTCGCCTGATCTGCACAGCTACAATGAATGGGTAGGGTTTCGAGAGAGCGGCACTCCGCTCGCCGCTCTCGAGTGGCCGTTGGCGCGCACTGTGCTCAGCGGGGAGGTCGTGCGCGGTGAAGAGATCCGCATTCTGCGCGGCGATGGCTCAGATGGGTACATTCGCATGAGCTCC
>DASWBC010000354.1:0-3730 GCA_036390815.1 Gemmatimonadaceae bacterium | reverse complement strand
CAACTCCGGTGTCGAGACATCGTCATCGTCGGACACGAAAAAGATCTGATTCGCTGCTTGAGGCCGGCTTGCGGCAAACTTCAGCGCGTCTACGAGATTGTCGACCGCGATATAGCTGCGACGGTTGTCGATGCGTCCGAGCGGGAGTGGTACGCCGCGGTCGACAATCCGAAGCAGAGAGAGGAAGTTGCCGCGCACCCGCGGACCATAAACCAGCGGCGGCCGGACCACCGAGTATTCGATCGATCGCCTCGTCGCGGTCTCCTGAACGAGTTGCTCGCCGTGGAGTTTCGACGACGCGTAACGATCAGGCGGCTGCGGCGGGTCGCTCTCACGAAATGGACGCGTGGACGCCTCACCGGCCACCTTCGCCGAACTCAGATACACGAAGCGGCGCACGCCGGCCGATGCGGCAGCCGCGGCGAGATTCTCCGTCGCTTCGGCGTTGAGTTCCTCATATTGCGCCGTCGCGTTCTCCTTTTTCGCGAGCAGATGCGCGAGGCCGGCGAGATGGAAAACGACATCGACGTCGCGCAAAGCCGCAGACCATTCGGTCTTCGCGGAGATGTTGCCCACCACCACGCGTTCGCCGCACGTCACGGGCCTTGTCGCGTCGCGTGTCGCTGCGCGTACGAACCAGCCGCCGACTGAGAGATGTGACACCAGGGCCGATCCGATGAAGCCGGTCGCGCCAGTCACCAGCGCTCGCATCAAGTCAACTCACCATAGAGACTGAGCATTCGTGCGATGACCGCTGACAGTGTGAACTCGTCAAGAACGCGCTGGCGTCCGCGCGCCCCCATTCTTCTTCGCAACTCGCCGTCTTTGATCAGACGCTCGAGAGCATCCGCGAGCTTCTCACTTTCACGCGGCGGCACCAGCAAGCCGTTCTCCTCGTGCCGCACAATGTCACGACATCCCGCGATGTCGGTCGTGACAATGGGCAACGCTGTCGCGGCTGCCTCGACCAGAACTTTCGGCATGCCTTCGGAATAGCTCGGCAGGCAGACGATGTCGGCGCCGCGGAACACCGCGGCCATGTCGCTGCGGCGACCACACGACTCTACGATTCCTTCGGCAACCCACTCGTCGATCTCCACTTGCGGAACGCTGGCGCGGTTGTCGGGGTCCGGCTCGCCGACCAGAAGAAAACGCGCCCAGACTCCCCGCTGCCTCAGCCGCCGCGCCGCGCCCACGAATTCGCGCAACCCCTTGGTGTACAGCATGCGAGATGCGAAGACCACAACCGGCATGCCGTGCGAAGCGGGAACTTCGGCGGGCGCGAATTCCACCGGGTCCACGCCCGAGCCTAGGATCATGACGCAATCGGCCGGCGTTACCCATCTGCGGGCGATGAACACTGCCTGGTGTTCGGGATTCTGAAAGATGACCCGCATCCGACGATGCCGCAGCGCCAGCCGGTAACCGACGCTGACGATGGCGCGCAGCGCCGCCTGACCGATTCCGTGGCTCGACGCGAAGACATGGCCAACACCCGAGATTGCGTTCACAACGGCCGGCACTCCTGCCGCTCGCGCAACGATCGTTCCGTAAAGCACCGGCTTGCTGGTGACATGGTGCACGACGTCGGGACGCAGCGCTCGGTACAACCTCCAGAGCGATCGAAGCGTTCTCAACTCGGGTAGCGGGTTGACGCCGGAGCGCGACAGCGAGATCTCGTGCCATTGCAGCCCCGACTCGATGATCCGCGGTACGTGCTTGCTGGCCGGCGTGGCCACATGGACTTCATAACCAGCCCGCCCGGCAGCGAGCGCGACGGACAGACGATGTGACAGGAAGAACCCGGCGTGATTGACGACGAACAGGACGCGCTTGCGGCCGGAGGAGCGGGTTGCGCCGATCTCGCCCACGCTCAGGCGTGACCGCTGACGCGCGGCTCGGTCAACAGCGCGGCCCACTTCTCGCGCGAAGGCCCCCCAATCGCCTCGCCCGCCGGTTGCGGCGTGTATTCGGAGATGATCGACGTCAGCAACTCGACGGCCTCGGAGGCCTGAGCGCATTGCGCCGCGTTGCGCATCCAGTGCGCGACCTGCGCCGCCGGAGGCGTCTGCGAGTCGGTAATCACGATCTGCGGGTGCACCGTCGAATGAATCGACTCACCCTTCAGGCGAATCTCTTCAAACATCTTGTCGCCTGGCCGCAGACCGGTGAATACGATTGGGATCTCGTCCTCCGCCCGGTTCGAGAGACGGATGAGATCGCGCGCAAGGTCGGCGATCTTGACCGGCTCGCCCATGTCGAGCATGAAAATCTGACCGGCATCGCCAAGGGTCGCTGCCTGCAGGACGAGAGAGATTGCCTCGGAGGTGCGGATGAAATACCGCGTAACGTCCGGATGCGTAACCGTGACCGGACCGCCGGCGGCGATCTGCTCCATGAAGAGCGGGATCACGCTACCGGAAGAGCCGATGACGTTGCCGAAGCGAACAGCCGTGATCTTCATCTGCGTCGTACGCGCGAGATCAAGGAGCAGGATTTCGGCAGCGCGCTTGGTCGCGCCCATCACGCTCGTTGGATTGATGGCTTTATCCGTGGAGATGAAAACGAACCGTCTGACGTCCGCTTCCGCACAGATCTCGGCGAGCGCTCGCGTCGCCAGCGTGTTGTTGCGGAGGTATTCCACCGGGTTCTCTTCGCCGAGGGGCACGTGCTTGTGCGCCGCGGCATGCAGCACGATGTTCGGCCCCGCTTCCGCGACGAGCTTGCGGACGATGCCGGCGTCCTGAACGTCGACGAGACGGCAGAAGACCTTCTCTGCCCTCCACTGCGGTTCTCGGGAGAGGCGCTTGCGCGCCTCGTAGAGGAGATATTCGGACCGTTCCACGAGCGTGAGGGTCTCGGGCTCGAGGGCGAGGATCTGGCTGGCCAGTTCCAGTCCGATCGTCCCGCCGGCGCCGGTGACGAGCACCCGCTTGCCCTTGAAGAGCGAGCGCACAGGATCGCCGGGCAGATCGATCCGCTTGCGGCGCATGAGGTCATCAGCGTTCACGGGACGAAGCTGCGATACGTGCACTTTCCCGTTCACGAGTTGATCGATGCCCGGCATCGTCTTGAACGTCAGATCAGCCGCCGAGAGATGGTGGATGATCTCGCGGATACGCTTGCCGGACGCGCTCGGAATGGCAATGAGCGCCTCATCAGCATTCATCGAGTCAGCGATTCTCCCGATCTCGGTGATCGGACCGGTCACCTTGATGCCGCGAATATGCGAGTTCCACTTCGCGCGCTGGTCGTCGACGAATCCGACCACTTTCATGCCGAGCTGCGGGCGATGCTCGATCTCGCGCGCCAGCGTCTCGCCCGCGTCGCCGGCGCCGATGATGAGCACGCGCCGGTGCTGAACCGATTCGCTGCTGGCGGGGCGCAGATGATCGCGCCCCAGCCGGATCAGGACGCGCGATCCGAAGAGGAACAGCAGCGCGAATGCCCAGTCGATCAGCAGCACGCCGCGCGGCTCGTGAAGGACCAGCTGTGTCGAGCCGAGCAGAGCTCCGGCGTACCACGCCGCGAGCAGAACGATCAGACTGGTGGTGAGGCCGAACACGAGCCTCACGACATCGGCAATCCCGACGTATCGCCACCATCCGCGATAGAAACCGAAAATCAGTCCGATGAACAGCTGTACGCCGATCACCAGCGGAAAGCTCGCAGTGAGGGTGCGGAAGTACTCAGGCGGAATGTTGAACTCGAACCGCACGAGATACGCGAA
>DASWBC010000353.1:0-1692 GCA_036390815.1 Gemmatimonadaceae bacterium | reverse complement strand
GATCACGCCGTCGATCCCGCCCTGCATGAAAAACGCCTGCTCGGGATATTGATCGAATTCGCCGGCGACGAGTCTCTCGAACGACGAGACCGTCTCCTCGAGCTTCACGTACTGACCCGGATAGCCCGTAAACTGCTCCGCGACCGCGAACGGCTGCGACATGAACCGCTGAATTCTTCTCGCCCGACCAACCACCAGCTTGTCGTCCTCCGAAAGCTCGTCCATGCCCAGAATCGCGATGATGTCCTGGAGCTCCTTGTACCGCTGCAGGATCTTCTGGACGTCGGTCGCCACCTTATAGTGGCGCTCGCCGATGAATTGGGCGTCGAGAATTCGGGAAGACGATGCTAGAGGATCGACCGCGGGATAAATGCCCAGCTCGGTAATCGCGCGCGACAGCACGACAGTCGCATCGAGGTGCGCGAACGCGGTCGCCGGTGCCGGGTCGGTAATGTCGTCGGCTGGAACGTAGATCGCCTGCACCGAAGTGATCGATCCGTTTTTGGTCGAAGTGATTCGCTCCTGGAGGTCGCCCATCTCCGTCGCCAGCGTCGGTTGATAACCCACGGCGCTCGGCATGCGACCAAGCAGGGCCGAGACCTCGGAGCCCGCCTGCGTGAAGCGGAAGATGTTGTCGATGAACACCAGCACGTCCGAGTTCTCGACGTCGCGGAAGTACTCCGCCACCGTCAGACCCGACAATCCAACGCGCAGTCTCGCACCCGGTGGCTCGTTCATCTGGCCATAGATGAGCGCGCAGGAGTTGATGACGCCAGATTCCTTCATCTCAAGATAAAGATCGTTCCCTTCGCGCGTCCGCTCGCCGACGCCGCAGAAAACTGACTTTCCGCCGTGACCCTTGGCGACGTTGTTGATCAACTCCTGGATGACGACGGTCTTGCCGACGCCGGCGCCACCGAACAGTCCGATCTTTCCGCCCTTCACGAACGGAGCGATCAGATCGACGACCTTGATTCCTGTCTCGAAGATTTCCGTCTTGGGCTCGAGGTCCGCGAACTCGGGGCTGGGACGGTGGATCGGCCAACGCTCGACAGTGTCCGGAATCGGTGGACCGTTGTCGACCGGGTTGCCGAGCACGTTGAGAATCCTTCCGAGTGCAGCTTCGCCGACCGGAACCGTGATCGGGCCGCCGGTGTCTTCGACCTTCATTCCGCGGACGACGGCGTCGGTCGACGACATCGCCACGGCACGTACCTGATTGCGGCCGATGTGTTGCTGCACTTCGACGACGACGTCAATGTCGGTGCCGGCATCGGTCTTCTCACGGATGCGCAGAGCGTTATAGAGCTCGGGCAGGTGCTCGGACTCGAATTCGACATCGAGCACGGGCCCGATAACCTGGACCACCTTGCCAAAGTTCACTTTCTTCGCCTCGGCGGCAGCTGACTTTTTTCTCTCCGTGCGGACGGCTGTAGCCATGATTACCCCTGTAACGCAGAGGCACCGCCGACGATTTCGGCGATCTCCTGCGTGATCTGCGCCTGGCGGGCGCGGTTGAATGTGCGGCGTAGAACGTTGAGCATCTCACCAGCGTTGTCGGTCGCGTTTTTCATCGCGGTGCGCTGAGCGCTTTGAAATCCGGCCTCATTCTCGACCAGCGCGCGGTAAACCGAATTGCGCACATAGGACGGAAGAAGCTGCGTCAGAATCACTTCAGCCGACGGCATCAGA
>DASWBC010000352.1:0-13091 GCA_036390815.1 Gemmatimonadaceae bacterium | reverse complement strand
TCGCGGTCTCGCGAGCGACCATCATCGCGCCAAAGACGTTCGTCGCGAATACGTCGCGCATCTCGTCGAGCGTCGTTTCGAGGAGTGGCTTGAACGAACCGAACCCGGCGTTGTTGATCAGCACGTTGTAGTCGCTGTACTCCTTTACCACCGTAGTCATCATCCGCAGCACATCGTCTTCCTTGCTCACGTCGGCGATTATCGGCAGCGCACCGATCTCCTTCGCCGCGGCTTCGAGTATATCCTGGTGCCGCGCGCATATCGCTACTCGCGCGCCACGCGCCCGCAGAAGGCGGGCCGTTTCGAGTCCGATTCCACAGCTCCCGCCGGTGACGAGCACGGCGGCGTTTTTCAGATCCATTATTTCCTCCCGGCGCCGATCGCCTCGCGCACAAGACCGGCAAAGTCGGTGACATCGGCCTCGGCCGTGTCGAACGAGGTGATCAGGCGCGCTTCCGAAGTTGCCTCGTTCCAGACGTGAAACGGCCACCGCTCCTGCAGCTTCGGGATTATCTCCTTCGGCATCGTCGCGAATACTTCGTTCGCCTGCACCTGCTGGGTTATCGTGACGCCCTTTATGCCCCCGAGCTCTCCCGCCAGCAGCTGCGCCATCCGGTTGGAGTGGGTAGCGCTCCTCTTCCAGAGATCGTTGGTCAGCAGCGCGCTGAACTGGGCGGCGATGAACCGCATCTTCGATGAGAGCTGCATCCCCTGCATGCGCTTGAACTCGAAGTCGTCCGCCAGCGCGAGCTTGAAGAAGACTACGGCCTCTCCCGCGACCAGGCCGTTCTTCGTGCCGCCGAAAGAGAGCGCGTCGACGCCGGCCCCGCTGGTGATCGTCTTCAGCGGAACGTTGAGGCTCACTGCCGCATTGAAAATCCGTGCGCCGTCCATGTGCAGGAGCAGCGAATTCGCGTGCGCGAAATCCGCGATCGCCCGGATCTCCTGCGGTGTGTACACCGTGCCGTACTCGGTCGCCTGCGTAATCGAGATCGCGCGCGGCTGCGCATGGTGCTCGTTCCCGATGTCATGAAGGTGAGCGCGGATTCCCGGCACTGTGATCTTGCCTTGCGGTGAAGGCACCGTGAGCAGCTTGCAGCCGATGTGCTTTTCGGCGGCGGCGCACTCCGACGTGTGGACGTGCGCCGTCTCGGCGCAGATTACCGCCTGATGCGACTGCACCATGTTGTTGAGGCAGAGCACGTTTGCGGCGGTGCCGCTGAACACCAGAAATACCTGCGCATCCCCGCCCAGCTCGTCCCCGATCCTGGCGACGGCATCGCGCGTGTAGGGATCCCCGCCGTAGGATGGAACGTGTCCGACGTTCGCGGCTGCCATCGCTGCCAGAACCTCGGGATGCACGCCGGCCCAATTGTCGCTCGCGAAAGCGCGTCCCGACTGCTGCTTGTGCGGCATGCGCCTACGATAACGTCTCGCTCGCTCCAGCGGCAAGGCGACCACTGTCGCTGGCTGCGTTCTCGTCGATGTCTAGTGAAAGTCGCGAGAGGCGTGGACGATCTGCTTCACCTTCAATTCGCGGAAGTTCAGCCCGATGACGTTCCGCACTCCTCCGTCGCGCTCGAACCTTCCCTTTACCGCCACGAAGGTCGAAAACTTCACCACCTCGGAATACTTCTCGACCATCTTCTTGGAGACGATCACGTTGATGAACCCGAACTCGTCTTCCATCAGCAGAAACACCGTGCCCTTGGCGCTCTGCGGCTGCTGCCGAATGGTGACGAGGCCCGCCGTGACGATGGATTCCCCGCCCCGAAGCTTCTCGAGCTGACGCGAATCCAGCACCCCCGCGCTCTGCAGCTTCTCGCGCAGATGCTCCATGGGATGCCCGTCGACGCAGATTCCGACCGAGAAGTAGTCGAGAAAGATCAGCTCGTCCCGCGTGAGAGGACGCGGGTTGTACGATGTCACGCGCGCCGGAGCGAGGGGGAGACTATCTCCTACCGCGCGCATCGCGACCCAGGCGGCGCGGCGGCGATCCGGCTCCCAGGCGCCGAATGCTCCGGCGCGCGCGAGGTGCAGCGCGTCCGTGCGCTGGAGTTTTGCCCGCTGAATTACATCGTCGATCGAGGAAAAGCGGTCCCAACCCCTCGCCGCCTTGAGCGCGTCGAGGGATTTCTCCCCCAGCCCGCGGATGTGCCGCCACCCGATCCTGAGCGCCGGCCTGTCCGGATTCTCCGTCGGCTCCGTAGTACACTCCCAGTCGCCGTCGCGCATGCAGGGCGGAAGACTCTTGAGCCCGTGCCGCCTCGCGTCGTGAATGAGTGTCGACGGCGGATAGAATCCCATCGGATATGAATTCAACAAGCCGGCGTAGAACTCCGCCGTGTAGTGCGCCTTGAGGTACCCGGTCGCGTACGCAATCAGGGCGAAGCTCCAAGCGTGCGATTCGGGAAATCCATAGTTGGCGAAGCTCTTGAGATCTTCGGCTATTCGCGCCGCGACGTCTTCCGTGACTCCCCGCTCCACCATGCGTGAGCGCAGCTGCTCGAGCACACGATGCAGCTTTTCCACTTTACGGATATGTCCCATAGTTCGCCGCAGCTCGTCGGCCTGCGCCGCCGAGTAGCCGCCGAGCTTCATGGCGATCGCCATCGCCTGTTCCTGGAAGATCGGGATTCCCTGCGTACGCTTGAGAATCGGCTCCAGATCGGGATGCAGGTACGTCACGGGCTCGAGCCCGCGCCGCCGCGCCGTGTACGGATGGACGAAATTCGCCTGGATCGGACCCGGTCGAATGAGCGCCACCTGCACTACAATGTCGTACAACCGATCTGGCTTCGTATGTAGCACAGAAGCGATCTGCGCCCTGCTCTCGATCTGGAATGTGCCGATCGTCTCGCCACTCGCGATCAGGTTGTAAGTCGCCTCATCGTCGGGCGGGAGCTTGTACATCTCCGGCCGCGTTCCGGTACGCACTTCGATCATGTCGAACGCGCGCCTCACCAGCGAGAGAGCGCCAAGCCCGAGGAAATCGAACTTCGGGATGCCGACGGCATCGAGATCATCCTTGTCGAACTGGATGATCGTGCGGCCCATGGTCGTGTGCTCGACCGGCAGGTAGTCGCCGAGCGGCGCCGAGGACAGCACGAATCCGCCGACGTGCGTGGAGCGAAGGCGGGGTACTCCTTCGAACGCCGCCATCGCCGCGAGAGTCGCCCTGCCCCGCGGGTTGTCGAGATCGAGACCAAACTTGGGAGCGAGGGTTTCCGCGATGTACTTCGCTCCCTCGGCCGGATCACTCCAGTGGATTCTCTTGGAGAAATTCGTCGCCATCTCGACCGGATACCCGAAAGCGCGCATCGAATCGAGAATCGCGTTGGGCCCGCGGTACATCTGGATGATGCAGGTGATCGCCGCGTTCGCCCGGTTGTACTTGCCATAGACGTAGTCGAGCACCTCCTCACGCCGATCGTGTTCGATGTCCACGTCGATGTCGGGAGCTTCTGTCTGCCCATCGACGCGGATCTCGGAGAGGAATCGCTCGAACAAAAGTCCATGCTTGACGGGATCGACCGCGGTAATGGCGAGACAGTACGCCACGGCGGAGTTGGCAGCGCTGCCGCGTCCCTGGCAGAGGATTCCATTCCTCCGGGCAAAATCCACCGCGTCCCACATGACGAGGAAGAATCCGGCGAAGCCGAGCTTGCCGATGACTCTCAGCTCGTGCTCGAGCTGTGTCGTCTGCTTGTCGTCGATCTCCCCCCACCGCTCGCGCGCGCCTGCGAAAACCCTATCGCGCAGGAAAGTATCGTCGTTGAACCCGGCGGGAACCGAAAACTTCGGCAGCGGCGGCCTCACCCACGCGAGGCTGAAGTCGCATTCGGATGCGATTCGCTCGCTCTCCTTCAGTCCTGCTTCGCGCCCCTTCCACCGCTCCGCCATTTCCTCGGGAGATGCAAGACGCCACTCGCCATTCGGATGCAGCAGCCCGCGCGAGAGAGCATCGTCTATCGTCGTGTTGTAGCGGAGGGCGGTGAGCACGTCGTGAACGAGCCGGCTGTCGTTGTCGATGTAGCGGGGCTCGTGACAGATCACCCACGGCACCCTGTGCCGCTCGGCCAGCTCGATCAGGGCGGAGGCGAGCGCCGATTCGTTGCCGCTCGTGTGGTGCAGCTGCACTTCGACCGCGAGCCTGTCGCCGAAGACGTCGCGCCATTGACAGAGTGTGCGCTCCGCTCCCCTGTAATCACTGGCCCGAAGACTGGATGCGACCGACCCGGACGCCGGACCGGTCAGCACCTGCAGTCCTTCACTTCGCTCCGCTACCTGTAGCCAGGAGATGCGCGGGCGTCCGCGCATCTTTTTTCCATCTCCCTTCTTCCACGTCGAGAGGTCACCCACGCGCGACCTGGTGACGAGGGCAGCGAGATTGTTGAACCCTTCCTTGCTTCTCGCCAGAAAAGCGGCGGGACATCCTTCGATGTTGAGCTCGGCGCCTACAATGGGTTTCAGATTCTGCCGGCGTGCCTCGAGCCCGAAGCGGACGATCCCGCCCAGGTCGGCGGTGTCGGTGATCCCGAGCGCGCTGTAGCCAAGTGATGCCGCGCGGACTGCGAGTGCTTCCGGGGAGGCGCTGCCGTCGCCGAATGAAAAGGCGGTATGTGCACTAAGCTCGACAAACCCCATAGCTCGGAGTATACCCGAACATATACCGAAAGCAAGGGAGGCTGGTAACTGCAAAACTGAACTGCAAACTGAACGGGGTAGGAGGTGTCAGAGGCATAGATCCCAGGTGACAGGTCAAAACGCCCGGACTCTTCTACCGCTGATCAAAGCACAACCAACTGCCCGTGCCTCGAATGCCACAGAGGTAAGTCTGGGCGTCGTGACCTGATATCTGGCACCTACGCCTCTCTGACACCTCCCACCCCGTTCTTTTCAGTTTGCAGTTACCAGCCTCCCACCCCGTTCATTGCAGTTCAATTGCAGTTACCACCCTCCCCCGTTCTTTTACAGTTTTTCCAACCTTGGCCCTCCAACCCAAACCAGATGAGGAGTGACTAAAATTCACCTACTCAGTCCCACCGGTACTTCGATCACCTAAATGGCAACGACAGTCCCTTCACGCCGTTTCGACGGAAACGGCTATCAGCCTTCGTATATCCCCGCCACGATTGCGGCGGCACTCGTATTCGTCCTCTACCTGCTCACGCTCGCGCCTTCGGTGGCGATGTGGGACACCGGCGAGTACATGGCCGCGGTCAAAGTGCTCGGCATACCGCATCCGCCTGGCAATCCCTTTTTCATACTCCTCGGCCACGCCTTCGCGTCACTGCCGATCCCGGTATCGTACGGCGCGAGGATCAACATCATGGCCGCGCTCGCCAGCGCGCTCTCGGCGGGCTTCTGGTTCCTGATTACCGAGAGGATCGTCGCACGCTGGATCGCGGAGCGATGGCAGCGACTCGTCGTAGCCGGCCTCGCAACTCTCATCGGTGCGACGGCATTCACAGTGTGGAACCAGTCGGTGGTGAACGAAAAGGTCTACACCATTTCGCTCCTGTTTTTCACGATCACTTCATGGATCATCATCGAGTGGATCGAAGATCCTGATTCACCGCGCGCGGATCGGCTGATCGTACTCGTTTGCTTCCTCCTGGGCCTCGGCTACTCGAATCATCCGGCCGGATTCCTGCCACTACCCGCCGCCGGTGTCGCCATGCTCATCACCCGCTGGCGCACACTGCTCCGTTGGAAACTCGTACTGGCAGCTCTCGGCGCTCTCATCATCGGTCTCACGCCTTTCATCTACGAGCCGGTGCGAGCCGCCTACTTCCCCGGCATCAACGAAGGCGCGCCCACCGGGTGCGAAACGAAGCTCGAGGCTGGCTGCACCTTCAGCAAGCTCACGGAGCAGCGGTTGATGGCGAACATCAACCGCGAGCAGTACGGGCCGAAGCTGGAGCGCGGCGCGTCCTACCCTGCGCAAGTCGAAATGTGGTGGTTCTACTTCAAGTGGCAGTGGCTGCGCGACGCGCACGGGACGATGCCGGCACTTCAGTTCATGCTCGCGTTCGTGTTCCTCGGCCTTGGGCTCCTTGGCGGGTACGTGCATTGGGAGCGGGATCGAAGAACGTTCTGGTATTTTGGTCCGCTCATGTTCACGATGACGCTCGCGCTCATCTACTATCTGAACTTCAAGTACGGCTGGTCGCAGGATCCCGGAAACCGCGACGTCGCGCACGAAGTGCGTGATCGAGACTACTTCTACATCTGGAGCTTTTCGGCCTGGGGAGTATGGGCGGCGATCGGGCTGGGCTACGCCTGGGAGCAGCTCGCATATTGGGTCGGCGGCGAAGGTCGAACGCCGGAAAAGACTGGTGGAAAGAAGCCCGTCACTGGCGCGGTGTGGCCAACGCGGCGTGGATTCATGCTGGCGGCGCCAATTCTCCTCATCGCGCTGATCCCGCTCTTTGCGAACTGGCGGTTCGCGTCGCGCGCCGGTCATGAATTCACCGACCAGTGGGCGCGCGATTACCTGAACTCGCTCGAGCCCTACGCGATCGTCATCACGAACGGAGACAACGACACATTCCCGCTCTGGTTCGCGCAGGAAGTTGACGGCGTACGCCGGGACGTGACCGTCGCTGTCACCACCTATCTCGACACCGATTGGTTCGTGCGGCAGATGATACGTCGGCCGATCGAGACGTACGACGCCGCCAAGGGACCGGCGATCTATCGCGGCACCACTTGGAAGAAGCCGAGCGGACCGCCGCTCAAGATGTCGTTCGCCCAGGCGGACTCGATTCCCGAATACATACAGATCAACCAGCCGCAGATTTTCAAACAGGGCAACATCACGCTGAGCATCGATCCCGGATACCTCGTGCGCGATGAGCTGGTCATGCTCCGTCTGATCAGGGATGCATTTCCCGAGCGCCCGATCTACCTCTCGACTGGCGGAGGCGGCCACCTCTCCGCCGCGCTGCAGCCGTATCTGCTTTCACAGGGCTTCGTGCAGAAGCTGGTTGACCATCCTATCACGGAAACGCCCGAGACGCCCCACGTACTGGGTCTCAATGTTGATCTCGAGCGCACGAAAGCTCTCTGGAACGATGTCTATCACGCGCCGGAGGCCCTGGTGAAGGAGGGAGATTGGATCGATCGAGCCTCGGTCGGAATTCCCTACACCTACGCATTCACGGGCGCGGTCCTATCGGAAGCGCTGAGGGGAAGAGGGGATGCCAATGGCGCCGACGCCGTCATGAACCGGGTCAAAAGCATCGTGAAGGCCGCGCGCATCGTGGGGTTCCCCGGGACTTAACTGCAACTGCAACTGAACGAGAGGTAGCTGGAAGCTCGTGAGCTCATGGCTATCAAGCTTCGAACGTCGGGACGTTACGAGGTGGCGCGAAGGTACAAGCAGTTGCTTTTGCCCCGGCCGTGCCGGTAACGTCCCGGCGTCGTGCTGCTTATAGCTTTCAGCTTCAAAGCTTCCAGCTTCCCTCTCGTTCCGTTGCAGTTGCAGTTTGTGGGGACCTCTATTTCGCGTTCGCCCCGTACCGTTCCCAGGCCTCGCTCATCCGGGTCCGCGCCGCGACGGAATCCGCCGGGAGCAGGAATCGCCGCTTGATAAGCGATGATATGCCCGCGTCCACTCGCCGCATGAATCGCGATCGATCCTTGTAGAGCGACTCGATGCTCGGACGCGAATCGCCGGCGGTTCTGCGCTCGGCGTCGGTCCTTGGAAGGGGCACAAAGGTCCCGCGAAAGCTGAGGAGGCGGTCGGTTGCCGCTGCCATGCCGGTTCTTAGCTGCCACGGATAGTACGTGGCGAGCGGCGCCAACAGTTCGATGCTTCTGATTCCGCCGAGATCGTTGCCAATCGAGTCAACGCGCGACACGAGGACAGGGTATGGCGCGCCCACCTTCGGTGGCTCCAGGTCGATAATTCCCTGGCGCCATCTCGGTCCGAAGTCGAGCCTGTACGGTTGGTGCGGGACGCGCGCGACCGGGAGATTGGGGATCGAGGGAAAGCGCTCTTCCGCGGCCTTCACCAGATTCCCGCCGGCGAGCGTTGGATAGAGTGACGGCGGCGGCTCCTTCCCTTCCTTCACCCAATCGATCAGCGACGACATCAGCGCTCTCAGCGCCAGGCGCTGATCGAGCGGATCTCCGCGATATGCGTTTGTCCCGCTGATGCGCGCATTCTCTGAAACGGGCCATGCGCCGGGGCTCGAGTGCTGAGCCGAGGAGATGACGTAGCGACGCTCGGTTGGAAGAAACCCGACATCCTGCTTCCCGTCGGGGGTCGTGTGACTCAGTGACGCGGCTCGTCCCCAATATTCGTGGCCGCCGTCGACGTAGAAGATCCTGGTTCCACCCGAGCCGCGCATGTCGTCGCGAAAGCCGGCACGCCGTCCGGTGACGGAATCGAGGGTCGGGACGCTCGTGAATGGAAAAACGTCGGTAGGATAGAAGAAAGTCGAGTAAGGCTGCGCGTCTCGCGACGGCTGTGCGAAGCGATGGTTGAAGCTTCCGCGGCCGGCCCCGGCGGTGTGCGCGAAAAAACCGTCGAAGGCAACGCGTCCTTTTTCATCGGTGTTGAATCCCTGATAGAGGAAGTGGCGGATGAATCTGCCCGTCTGGGAGACACCGTAACCGATTCCGTATCTGACGTGCGCCACCGCCGACGGATCGTATTTGAGATAGGACATCATGTCACGCACGGCGGCGAGCCCGGCTCCCACCACGACCGGATCCTTGGCCCGATACACGACTTCGTAGATCCTGCCCGGCACAAATCCGCCCGACACGTACACCCACCGCGGATCGCTGATGATTGCGCCGCCGCTGTCGCGCGCGAAGCGCCACTCGCTTCGTGGAACGATCGTGCGCGGACCGACGGGGTCGTCACGCACCGTAAGCACGTTCGAGGGATCGTTCTCGTCGGCGACCGGATAGGCCAGCGTGGGCGCGAGACTGTGCCCGAGCCGGATCGAGGTTCTGGCGCTGTCGATCGTCATGTCGCTGCGAACCAGTCCGGTGATCGGCCGCTCGGCAGAGCCAGCCGGTGGCGCCTGAAAGTGGAGCGCGCTTCCGCCCGGCGGCACATCCCACTGCCAGGCCAGGGCGACAATCGTGACGCCTCGTTTCATCAGCAGCGCGTCACCGTAGAATTCCGCCAATTGCGAGGATGCGGCGTCGTTTCGGCCGAGATTGAAGATGCCGGTCGTGGTTCCACCGCGGTTGACGATGTCGATGACCGCGAGGTCGGCCGATCGCGCCGGATCCTTTGGGCGCAGCATCACAAATTCGCTCATGGCCTCCACTTCTCCAGCCGAATTCCGCGGCGCGAGATCGAGATCGACGATCTTCCGGTTTTCCGGATTGTTGGGATCGAACGCGAAGTAAACGCGGCCGGTTATCCGCTCGTAGATGCCGGCGTTTCCGAAGGTGCCGGCGATGTCGAAGCGGGTGAGTATCTCGACCCGGACGACGCGGCCGGCGGCGGGAGTCGCCAGCAGGGCGACGGCCAGCAAGGGGAGAACGAAGATGCGCACGATTTTCGTCATAACAGGAAAATCGCGCGGGAAAGCGGGTCGCGAAAGGGAACGGCAACTGCAAACTGAATGGGATCCGAGATCTGGCAACTGCAACTGAACGGGATCCGAGATCTCAGAGGCATAGATCTCAGTCGGTAGTCACCGCGCTCTGACCATATTGCTCGCGTATCCGAGCACAACCGACCGCCTGTGCCATAACGCCACTCAGATATGTCGCAGCGTAGTTACTTCAACCTGGTATCTACGCTTCTGAGATCTCGGATCACGTTCTGTTGCCGTTGAGATCTCGGATCCCGTTCAGTTTGTAGTTGAGAGTCGCATGAATTTTAGTCCCACCACCCATGCAAGTACCACTCGTCCAATCGAGCGTCCCGGTACAGCCACACCATCATCCCATCATCCGTAACGCAACGGAAATACTCGCGGGCGTACGGCTCGGTCCAGCGGCCCCCCGAGACGCGATCGGGTCCGGCCGCGGAAATGATCTGCATCCAGTGCTTGTCGCGAAATTCCACCGGCAGCTCGTGATCGCGACGACGCCTGGTTTTCACAGCGACTCGCCGGGGCTCGGGAAGAAGCTGCAGCGTGAGATGCGGAGCGGCGGTCGCTTTCACCGCCCGCTCCCTCAGCTGGATCCTCGCCGAAGCCTGCGACGGCTCCTGACTGATCCACTCCGTGCGGCGATCGATCAGGGGGTGCTGCGTGTTACGCGGAGTCACCACCACCGCGCCCTGATCATCCAGTAGCTGTGCGATCGTTTCCTCCGCCGCGCGCGCGGTGGCAAATCCGCGGTCGAAGATGTCGCCCTGCCGCTCCAGTTCGCCCGTTACCGACTCCACGCGAATCGTTATTCCGACGACGCCATCGGCAAGAACGATTCTTTCCAGGTGAGAGCGTATCAGTCGCATCCACGCCTTGTGGCTGGCCGTCGATCTCGCGGGGCGCAGCGCATGCTCGAAAGTCTCCCGATTGGCGAGCGAGAAAATCATCGTCATCTCGCGCGCGCACTGGCCGCGAGACCGCAGCTCCGTCGTAATGTTTCCGACGAGCGCGTTGATGATGAAGACGAGACGCTCCCCCTCCTTGAGCGTGTAGTCCACCCAGTCGAGAGAAGCGGTCGGCAGCGCCCTCGGCATGCTGGCGAAAATGCGGCGCGAGTCGTCGGCCCTCGACAATCTCCAGAGGCGCGCCCCCTCGGCCCCGAAGCGGACCTCGACAGACTCGAGATCCAGTTTCGCCAGATCTCCGCAGCACTCCACCCCGACCCCATCGAGCATCGTCGACAGCGCCAGCGATGGCTCGAGCACGCCGACGGAATACGGAGCGAGATACTCGCGCTCCGACCCCGGCGCGACCGCGACTAGGCCGCCATTTCCATGACGAGCCGCGACCTCGGCGGAGATTGGAGCGATGGAGATGGCGGCCCTTACCTTCTTCACTCCCTTCTCGTGAAAAAGGTCGAGAAGATCGCTCGCCAAAGATTCGGCGCTCATTCCGCGCGCATCGGCCCAGACGATACCATTCGCTCCCAGCATCACGCGCGGAGCTGCTCCGAGCAGCGAAGGAACCAGTTGCTGAAGGAGGTCGTTCTCCGGCTGGGCGCCTGGGCCGATGGCAAGAGACGGAACGGTAGGAACAGCGGCGGGAATCCAGAGACAGACGAAGGTCATTTTCAGCGAGAGGCGGGCACCAACTATATACCGAATATATACCGAAAGCAAGAAGGGGGCCCCGGTCTTCCGCGTTCGTTGCGCATGACAAAAAAATGCGAACCATGGTCCGTCCATCCGTGCGTAGATTCAGGAGATAGGAGGAACGACCGATGCACGCGAGACTCGCCGAAACCATGACCTTTGTGGAAGACAAACGGAGAGAGCTCCTTCAGAGCTTCGAGGGCATCGACGGCGAAAAGCTTTGTCGGCGTGCGGTTCCGGATGGATGGTCGGTAGCCGAGATTCTCGAACATCTGCGCATGGTGGAGTCGGGGGTCGCGCGTCTTATCACCAAACGCGTTGGTCAGGCGAGAGAGGCGGGGCTGGGTGAAGAGAAATCGACGGCGTCAGTGATGCCGACCTTCGAGCGATACAGTGCCGTCCTCGACAACGCCGTACTCCAGGCGCCCGCGACGGTGCAGCCGCGAACGAAGATAGACATCAGCGAAGCGCTTGATGGTCTCGGGAGCTCGCGCGAGGCTCTTCGCGCCGCCGTCGTCTCGGCAAGTGGGCTCTCACTCGGCGAGATCAAGCACACCCATCCCGTTCTGGGCGAGCTCGATCTTTATCAGTGGCTCATTTTCATCGGCCAGCATGAAGGCCGGCACAGGAAGCAGATCGAACGGACACTCAAATCAATTCCCCAATGAAGAGACCTACTCTCAGGACCATGGCGCTCGCCGTGTCGTTCGTCGCGCTGGCGCTCACTACCGCCGCGGCCCGAATTTCTTCGCCAGAGCCGGCGGCGAAGAAACCGGTCATCACCGTCTACAAGGATCCGGGCTGCGGCTGCTGCAAGAGCTGGATCGAACATCTCATCAAGCACGGTTACCGCGTGGACGCGAAGGACACTCCCGACATGACCGAGATCAAGCGCACGCTGGGCGTTCCCACCGGATTGGCCGCGTGCCACACGGCGATTGTGAACGGATACCTGATCGAAGGCCACGTACCCGCGGCCGACATCGATCGGCTATTGGCCCAAAAGCCGAAGATCGCGGGTCTCGCCGTTCCGGGAATGCCAGCGGGATCTCCCGGAATGGAAGGCATGCGAGCCCAGCGCTACCAGGTGCTCACGTTCGACAAGAGCAGCAAGACGACGGTTTTTGCGAGCCATTGACCGGCGTCATCTCTGGCCGGTGACCCGCATCACTTCTTAAGTCCGGGGACATTCATTCCGCCCTGGTGCAGGATGAGGCGCGTGACCTTGCCCGACGGATCTCTTTCGAACGTGATCTGCGCGTCGACTTCCTTGAAGAAGAATTCCGCCGGGGCCTCGGCGAATATCTGAAACCTCTGCTGGCCGGTGGCCTGGGCGTACAGCGATCCGCCTTCGCGCGTGATGGTGAGGGCGAAGGTCGGAGCGAGCTGGTACACGCCGACGTAGGCCTCGAGAAGCGTCGGTTCGACGGTAATCTCAGTGCGTACCTTCGTCGAAGGCGGTGGCGCGAGTGGAGCGTGCTCATCCAGCAGATGGAAGCCGATATCGTCGGGTGAGACCACCTGGTTCGAGAGGACGACGACGCCGCGCTTGTTTGCCTCATCGAATCCTATGAAGGTCCGATAACCGCCGGTGCCTCCGTTGTGCCAGACGATTGGCCGGCCGAGGGCGGTGAGGATGTGCCAATTGAGGCCGATACGCATCCGGACGCTGTCGACATCGCGCCGCGCAAAATGCGTCGTTGCCAACACCCGCCCGAGCGGAGCACTCGTGCTATCGATATTCGCGCTGAGAAACTTCAGCAGATCGTTGGCCGTCGATCGAAGCGCGCCGGCACCGGCCAATGTCGGCAAGTCCCAGTTGGCGACGACACTGCCGCTGACTGAATGCCCGGGGGTGAGGCGGCTC
>DASWBC010000351.1:0-2033 GCA_036390815.1 Gemmatimonadaceae bacterium | reverse complement strand
CCTAAAGTGGTTTCGATGATGCTTCTGCAATTGATGACCGTCGGCGTTCTGTCAGCATCCGGTCATGTCGGGCCCAGAATCGAACCATTGGGATTCAACGGAAGAGCAGCGTCGGCGGTTGGCGACAGTCTGCTCGCCGGTGACACCGTGACGCGCAAGCGGGCCCGACCCCACGCAATCGAGTACAGCGACGCGTACTACACGCGCCTGAGAATCCACCATCTCGCCAGCTTCACGGAGCTGCCGCTGTTCGCGGCGGAGTACGTGCTGGGTCAGCGCTTGCTCAACGAAGAGCGGACGGGCTTCCCGTCGCAGGGCCTCAAGACCGCACACACGACCGTCGCGCTGGGACTCGGCGCGCTCTTCACCATCAACACCGTGACCGGCGGCTGGAATCTCTGGGAATCGCGCAAGGATCCCGCCGACCGCACGCTCCGGTTCATTCATTCGGCCGCGATGCTCGGCGCCGACGCCGGATTCGCGTGGTCGGGTGCGAGCGGAGGTGGGGCAAAGAACAGTCAGGCTGGTGCAAATCATCACCGTACGATCGCGATCTCCTCCATGGCCCTCGCCACGGCGGGAACCGCGATGATGTGGCTATTCCACGATTGATGATTCTTGCCGCCACTGTTCTGCACACAATCGAGACCGCCGTGAAGCCGTGGTCATCGCTCTACAGCGACTCGACGGGCGTCTCGAGCGCGGTGATCTTTTTTCACCTCGGTGGACTTCTGTTCGCCGGCGGACTCGCCGTCGCGTCGGACCGCGCCACATTTCGAGCGCTGCGTGGAACCGAGGAAGATCGAAGCCGACTGCTGGTCGATCTCGCGGGTGCGCACGCATGGGTGCTGGCCGGGCTGTCGGTGATCTTCGTCAGCGGACTGTTGCTCGCTCTCGCGGACGTGAAGACTTTCGGACCGTCGCCGGTGTACTGGACGAAAATGAGTCTGGTGGCACTGCTCCTCGCCAACGGCGTACTGCTTCAGCGCACGGAGCAACAGCTTCGTGCCGGCGGCCTGCTGACCCAGTCCAGCGCGCCCAGGCAACGGTTGTGGTCGAAACTGCGATTCGCGGCCGCGGCCAGCATGACTCTGTGGACGGCGATCGTTCTCGCCGGCGTAATTCTCGCCGAAACATCCTGACAGTATCTCAGCAACATCACCAGGCAAACAAGAAATGAAGTCCTCTGACATTATAGATCGTGAAGCTGACGCCGACTGCAAAGGTTGTCCTTTGATTCCCGAGAGAAGGGAGTTCTTTCGCAGCGCGGCCGCCCTGGCTCTCGCTGCAATTTCGCTGGGTCTGCCGATACGGAGTGTATCGGCCCAGGTCATGTCATCTGCCGATGGAGGGCGGAAGACGCTGTCGTACCCGCTGCCCGCGGTGGACGGCACCGATATCGACCGGGACAACGAAGTGATTCTCGTTCGGTACAAGGACGAGGTCTTTGCCTTCAGCCTCGGCTGCCCGCACCAGAACGTTGCCCTCCGCTGGAATGAGACGGAGATGCGCTTCCAGTGCCCGAAACACCACTCGCAGTATCAGCCCGACGGAGAGTTCATCACTGGACGCGCGACCCGCAACATGGATCGCCTGGCGATCAGGCGCGATGCGGCGAACAACATCATCGTCGACCCCGACACGCTCTACCAAAGCGATGACGATGCGGCTCAGTGGAAGGCCGCGGTGGTGAAGCTGTGAGCGATTCTCTTTTGACCAGCGCGATTGCACGAGAGAAACTGGTGGAACCCATCGAGATCGACGGAGGGGGCTGCGCCCATTGCGCGAAGAAAGCCGGTCCGAGCCGGCGTGAATTCCTCGCGACGTCAGCCGCGTCGACAGTAGCGGCGATGTTGATGGCAGCCTGCGGCGGCGCGTCCGACACGACAGGCGTCGTCAATACAGGTCCGGTAGCTCTCTCGGTGACAGTATCGAACTACGCGGCGCTGGCGAACGTTGGAGGAATAGCCCGCGTTGACAATGGCGGTACTCCGGTTGCCGCGGTGCGCACCGGCGCGAGCACCTTCGCCGCG
>DASWBC010000350.1:0-1981 GCA_036390815.1 Gemmatimonadaceae bacterium | reverse complement strand
CCAAAGCGAGCGCGAGGAGGAGACCCCCGACTGAGCGGAGCGAAGGAGCGTAGTTAGGGGCTCCGACCAAGCGAGCGTAGCCGCGGAGAGGATACCCTGCCCGACTGACCGGCGAGAATTTCAGATCAGCGCCTTAACGGCTAGGCGCCACAACAAAGCGAGCTGTGAGCTAGAAGAAATCCTCGAGCCAGGTCTTGATCCGTTTCGTGAACTTGTCGACGCCTGCACCGGCCAGGGCCCTGTGCCTGCCGCTGGGTGGCGCGAAGCCAGCGGCCGAGCGATGGGCACCGTAGAGGGCGAGACCGACGACTGTGGCGAAGCGCGGGGCATCCACGGAGTCGCTCAGCCCGCTGATGTTCTCCGCCGGAGAGCCAATCCTGACTCCGGTGCCGAACACGTCCGCAGCGAGCTCCGCGACACCCTGCATCGCCGCTGCGCCACCGGTGATCACGACACCCCCATTCATTCGCTGCGCAAAGCCTGCCCGTTCTATCTCGCCGAGGACGAGATTGAAGATCTCGTCCATCCGCTGGTGGATGATGTGCGCCAGAACTTCGCGCGGAACGTGCCGGTCTCCCTGCGCGACGGTGCTCGGCAGTTGGATTACGTCCGTTGGATCGACCAGCGGCTCGTACGCGCAGCCGTATTTCTCTTTCAGCCGCTCGGCGTCCGCCTGCGTGACGCCGATGCCCTGCACGATGTCGCTGGTGACGTTGTTGCCACCGTAATTGACGGTGCCCAAGTGACGAATCTTTCCCTCATGGAAGACTGCGATATCTGTCGTGCCGGCGCCCATCTCCACCAGCGCGACCCCAAGCTCCTTTTCGTCCTCGGTGAGCACGCTGAGGGAGCTGGCGAGGGGCTCGAGCACCAATTCGCGAACATGGTAACCCGCCCTTTCGACTGACTTGCGGAGATTCATCGCCGGCGACGAGCCGATCGTGACGAGGTACATCTCGGTCTCGAGGCGGGTGCCGATCATTCCGATTGGATCGCGGATGCCCTGATTCTTGTCGACGGAATATTCCTGCGGAATCGCGTGCAGGAGCTCGCGGTCCTGGGGCACCGGCTGCGCGCGGGCCACATCGTTGGCGCGATCGACATCGGCCTTCGAGATCTCGTCGCCGTTCACGGCCACGATTCCCTTGCTGATCATCGCCCGCACGTGCTCGCCCGCGATTCCCGCGTAGATAGTGTCGATCTTGATGCCCGACATCCTCTCCGCATCCTCGATCGCTTTCTTGATCGACTTGGTCGTCTCCTCGATGTCGGATACGACGCCGCGCCGGAGGCCGGTCGTGCGGGCCTGCCCCACCCCGAGGATTTTGAGGCTCGGCTCGCTCCTGCTGTCACCGCCGCCGATCGCCTGTGCGATCAGGGCGGTCGTCTTCGAGGAACCGATGTCGAGGCCAGCGATGATGCGTTCGGGATTCATTGAAGCCTTGCGATGACTTGATCGCGATAACGTAAATCGAGCTCACCAACTTGTACCTGTCGGCGAGTGAGATCGGTTTCAACCGGAAAGATATCGGCCAAACGCTCCACTGACAGTCCTATCGGAACGCGCACGCGCAACGTTCGTCTCCCCGGCGCCGCGATATTACCGGCGACGCCCGCGACACGAGCGCCCTGGGAGAGCGTGAGCAGGATTTCATCCCTGCCCGTCCGCGCCGCTTCTTCGATGCGCGCGAACACCCGCGGCTCCGCCGCGCGAATGGCTCCGACGAACTTAAGAAGAACGGGATCGGTTGTCGCAACAATTGGAAGGTCGAGATTCATCCGCGCGGGGTCGATGGGAAGCTGCTTGCCGAGGGAATCGTACGGGAGCAGTCCGGTGGATGTTTGTACCAACGCGACGGGAAGGTTTTCCCGTATCGTCACCACGAGCGTTCCCGGCATCCGCCGCGTGATTCTGACGTCGGATACCTGCGGATGGCGCATGACGCGCTGCCTGTAGGGCTCGAGATCGTCCCACAATGAC
>DASWBC010000349.1:0-1589 GCA_036390815.1 Gemmatimonadaceae bacterium | reverse complement strand
TGGGCGCGAATTCGATCTCGTCGCGACAGATCGGTTCGAGACTTCCCAGCATGCCGGCGCTGCCTCGGACGTTGACAATCGGTCTCACGGAGCAGCGAATGATGCTCTGGAGCGCCGCGGTTGTGCTCTGGCTCTTTGTCGTGCTTCAGATCTCCTATTTCATTCACCCGCCACCGGTGGCGATAGACAGCGGCGTCACGTTCGCCGAGTACGCGCGCCGCGGTTTTGGAGAGCTGTCACTTGCGGCTACGATGGTGGGCGCGATCATCCTGATTCTGGAATTCACACGTCCGGCTGAGGCGACCGAGCGTGACCGACGGATGCTGGTTCGGCTGGAGCTGGCGCTTCTCATAGCGCTCGAGTTGGTGCTGATCTCAGCCTTTCGGCGAGTGATCCTCTACGAGCAGGCCTACGGATTCACGACTGGTCGACTGTTTCCGCAGGCGTACATGGTAGGCATGTCGCTCGTGCTGATCGCGCTCGCGATCGAAGTCACGCGGGGCTCGATCTCCGTTTCGTTCGGAAGGCGGGTGGCGGAGATTGCCCTTGGTGTGTTCACCGTCCTGGTGTTCTGGAACTACGAAGCGTGGATCGTCAACCAGAACATCGATCGTGTGGCGCAAAGCGGGAAGTTCGACTGGGATTACGTCAACAGACTGTCGAGGGACGCGATCCCCACTCTGGTCTCGCGGCGCGCAGAGCTGCCTCCGGACGCGCGCGCCGGCATCGAAGCCCGGCTTGCCTGCGCCCGACTCCCGGCGGAACGTCGATGGTTTGAGTGGAACCGGAGTATTCGCGCGGCCGATCGCGCTCTGCGCAGCTGGAACAGGGCGCCGTGCGTTCGTACCCCTCTGCCGCAGCTGCCCGACATGTCCCTGACTACTACGACTCGACCTTTGGACGCACCAGCAAATAGAGCGGCCAGCTCAACGCGAGAAGAATGAGCGAATAGACGCTGTTCCGCGTGTCAGCCGCGACCGCACCGATTAGAAATGCGACTGAAAGCAGAAAAACTCCGCCCGTCGTCCACGGATGACCCTTCGCCTTGTACGGCCTGGGAGTCTCAGGCTCTTTTTTTCGGAGAATCAGGAGACTTCCAAAGGTCAGGACGTAGTTCGACACGAAAAAGAATGCCGTGATCGCAAGCACCAGCTCGAAAGTGCCAGTGATCACCAGCGCGAGCACGACAATCGTGCTGAGCAGCAATCCCACGGACGGCGTCCCTCCCCGGTTCACGTATTCCGCTGACGGCAGAAACCCGAGCGCGCCGAGGCGGTACAGAACACGGGACGCCATCAGCTGAAACGCATTGACGGCGCTCAGCAGGGAGATGATCATGATCGACCGCAGCACCGTGTCGCCTTTCGCCCCAAAGACGTCGCGCGCCGCGGAGCCGGCGACGAGCGGGTCTCCGGCCATTTTCGAGAGAGGAAGGACGTACAGGAAAGCGAGATTCACCAGGACGTACAGAAGCCCAACCGCTACCACTCCTCCGAAGATGCTGCGCGGAATCTCGCGCGCCGGATCCTTGACCTCACCCGAGAAATACGTGATCGCGTAGTAGCCGTCGTAGGTGAAGATCACCGCCT